>JAWXVA010000154.1:0-4579 GCA_044425815.1 Eubacteriales bacterium | reverse complement strand
AGCGAGGAATCAATATTATCAACTCTATGCGTGCAGCGAATGCCACTTCAGACCAGATTATTGAGCGGCTTATCCAACAGATGAGTATATCAAAGGAACGAAACATCTAATGACGCAAAAAACGTATAGGTAGAAAAGAACTCCTCTACCTATACGTTTTTACTATTTTCTTAAATACAAAGTCTGGTACTAATTTCATAACGCTCTCCATGAGAAATGCTTTTGTGAAGAATCCTCTGTATTGACACATCATCTTCCAATCACGAATACTTGGTCTGTTATAATATCGTACTCTTGCTTCCATTACACATCTGAGTTGTTCTAGTACTTCTTTTACTTCCGAATGACTCGCTAAGCGTTCTGACAATAATTCCATTCGTTTCTTGTGCTCTACTAATCGAATTTCATAATAACTCTGCTTTCCATTTACTCCTTGAAGCACACCTGTCTGGTTGTTGCCATGCTTACGATAGCGAATAAGTGGTTTGTCAATATAATCGATTGAACCATGAAGTGATGCATAGATTGCCAACCACTGATCATGAATAAACATTGGTTGAAATGGTAATGCCTTTCGTGCCATCTCTGCCGTAATCATCATGTCACATCCTGTTACGAAGTTGTGTACGATGAGATATTGCGCCAAGCCTTCTCCTTGTCGGAATTTCATCTGTGTATAAACTTCAAGGATACTATCTGCTACTTTCTCACTCTTGCCATTCATTACAGACATATCTGCATATACAAGTGGCGAACCTGTCTTTTCTAAGACTTCTACCATTAATTCTAACTTATCATCACACCAAATATCATCTTGATCACAATATGCAATATATTTCCCATTCGCCAGTTTTGTCAGTTCTTCAAATACCAGCGTAGATCCAAGGTTCTTCTCTCCACGGATTAGCGTGTAACGAAGCTTTTGCATTGTATTTTTTATATGTGCTTCATCAACAGGATTTGTTGGACAGTCATCCCATATAATTAGTTCTAAATTCGAATACGTCTGATTATCTAATGATTCTAATTGTTGTATCAGCCATTCAATATTCGGTTTGTATACTGCCATCACTATGGATACTAATGGTCTATCTGCATTCGTACATTCTTCCATCTTAATTATTATATCCTCCAACTAAATACAGCACTTTAAAAAATAGTGTCTCTATCTTTTTTTGCCTATATAATTTACTAACTATGACATAATGTAACCTCGTCATAATATTTTTTTGACATTTCCTATATTTCTCCATTTCGGTTCTACTTTCTTTATCTAATTCGTCTTTAAACTCACAATATAGATATTCTATCTGCCTAGCATACTTCTTCCCATCTGCTTTTTGTATCCGCTTCATACGCTCTCGCACCCAGCTAACAATTCCTTTGGAGAAGCCAAGTTCATTATTACTGTGCTGGCGATAATAGGTATGTGGAACATTGTCAAAGACAACACGCCCCTTAATCACTGCGACATTTGTAATCCATGAGTCATGTACATATATCTGACTACAGTCAAATGGTCTCTTTAGCAATTTTAATAATTCATTATTAAAGACTTGAGTGTGTCCTGGGAAAAAATTCTGTATCATGCTATTACAGAATGTAATCTCACGTAGCTGTTCTTGTGTCTTACCAAATGGCACTAGATCTTCCCGTACTAACATGGAAGTGGAACCGTATAGAACTGGTTCATCGTCGTATTTCTCTAATGCATCAATTGCACATGAAATTTTATCATCTAACCAGATATCATCTTGATCACTAAGTGCATAATAATCGTACCCGCCACATTCTTGTATTAGAGTAAAATAGCTTGCCACATATCCTATATTAGCCCCCTCAATTAACAAGATATTTCCATATTTCTCCACTAATTTCTTTATAATATCTTTTGTCCCATCTGTTGATCCATCGTCTCGTATCAGGAGTTCTATGTGGCTTATATCTTTTTGTTGCATAATACTTTCTATCTGTGCCGCTATATATTTCTCACCATTATATGATGATAGTAAGACCATTACACGTTGATTTCTAATCCCCATAGCATTCCCCTTTTGCTCTCTGTTCACTCATTTCAGATAACAACCACATCCATTTATTCAATCTTTGCTGGTATATCAAACTGCAATGTATACGCACTGTATATCGGATCTTCTTCTCTATCAAAATAATCATCCAAATCTGCTTTTTGGAATAAACTAATATATGGTACATAATTGGAGTCAAACCCACTAGTTTGTGCAATGTATGTCATATCATTATTAAATAAGAGGGATAAAATCACCATGTATCCGATGGTACAAATTGCCACTAGTGTATGTTTCGTCGACGAAGTTAAGAACTTAAATCTCCACGCTCCGTAAAGTAACGCTGGCACTACTACAATTTCTAAAATCTCGAAGTACATTGTCAATCTTGATAATAATGACATCTGCGCAAAGAAGAAATAAATCACATAACCACTTGCTAGAATATAAAGCATTTTACGCACCCGTTCTTCTATATCACATGCATAGAGTGCCACCATAACTACACAGAACATAATAATTCTATATGCAGCAGCTACGACCGAGTAACCTCCACCATCTGCAACATATAGGATTGCTTTCTCCATCAACATAGTCGGCAATGGTAATCGTAGAATAATGTTGCTCAATCCAATTACATTAATCAAGAATATAGCTGGTATTGCTACCACCATAAGCTTTGCCCAGTATTTGACTATAATGCGATAACTCCAATCCATATAGAATACAATCAGCACTGCTGAGAATAAGAAGCTTGTGGCATGCATGAAATAGGCGATTACCATGATAATACCTGCTTTCAAATATGCCTTTTTCTCTATAAGTGGCAATGCTAATGTCACGAGTAGCATCATTGCAATACTTTGACGAACCGTAGATTCTAATATAACGATTCCATAACACGCGTAAAGTACAAACAACGAAAGCATGTAGTTCTTACTGTATTTTACAATAAATCGATACAACAAAATAATACTGATAATACTAAGTCCTGCTACGAATACTTCGTAGGATATATTCAATACTCTTAGTATTCCAACTAAATGCGTGTATCCTGGATCCAAGCTCTGTGTATGGTAGGTCTCCACTCCTGCTAGTAATTCTCCTAATGTCGGCTGGGTATAATATAAATATCCGTACGAGAAATAATCCAACCCTAAACCACATCTAAGACTTAAGAATAGTGCATACGAAGCCATCGTCCATTTGAAGAGCATTTTATTATTTTTCACTGGTGAATATGCTAATATCATTAATAGTACTAAAATTAAATATCTCATAGAAGAACAACACCTTTAATATTTTTGTTTAACTTATTGATATGATATATTTCTCTTTCTAACGCTCGATCCATAGTCTTAAATGCACCCTCTACAAGAATTACGCTGTCTGCTTTATCTAAATTAGCAAGAGAATTTAATTCACCTGAAATGTTACCTCCACACGATAGATTCGCATGAACTTTCTCTTGCAGCTGGGTAGAAATTTCTTGAATTTCTTGTTCACTAATTGTTCCTGTTAAGTGCACGACCTCACCCTCTTCTGTACACACATTAATGCTCTGTACAAGGTATGTTAAAAAATCTTCTTCTGTTCTAATAGCGCCTTTACCACTCCATTTGAATAACAACTTATCTATAGCATTTTTTCCTTCTTTATATAACGGCTTTGTTGCAAGCACTGTCAAATCATATTCTTCTTCTATATATCTGCCACCCTGAATTTTATTGCATATTAGAGGCATAATTAATAACAAGAATACTGCTCCACCACCACCTAAGATAATTCCGATAATAAGGAATATAATAACGGACAGAATTTGCTTTACAGTATTACTTTGATCTGCCAACACCTGTTGAACTGCATCAATTTTTTCTTGTAATTCACTAATATCTTTTGCCGCAGTATTCTGTTCTGATAATTTAGCCGTTTGATGACTATTAATGGTATCCGAAGTGATATTTGTTGAAATCAATTCTCCAATAGTAAGCTCATGTACATACACCGTTGTATTCATTTCATCGTAGACTTCTTCCAAGTAGTTGATAATGATTTCTGCAACGATTTCGTTATCTTCTTGGCTGTTGCTCTGCATAATAAAGTTGATAAATCCTGCACCTGCATCTGGCTGCGTAACAAATACTTGGTCTGTATAATTTGTGCTATATCCTAATGCATCACTAATTTCTTGGTATAAATCCATGTTTTTTACACCTGAATTATACATGTTAACTAAATCGCTGACTGGATTGGTTACTGCCGCAGCATCTGGATTCACTTGATGAAATGGAGTCATATGCACAGTAAACATTGTATTAATGATATTCATATAATCAATATTCATATACAAACTCTCTTCGACATATTCATCGATGAGTGCTTTATCCTCAACTAATCCTTCCATTTGTATATTTAACTCATCTAATTGTGCTTGCGTTCCTGCTACATCCATTGTAACTGTTTGCCATGCTCTATATGCTCCGTAGCCACCTACTATTACTGCACCTATCATAATCCCTAGTACTATTTTTCTCCACTGCTTTAATGTATGC
>JAWXVA010000153.1:0-4583 GCA_044425815.1 Eubacteriales bacterium | reverse complement strand
CAAGAAATATTAGATAAGTCAGCAATCTCTGATTTTAACCCTTCTTTATATAATTTAAATAATGGCATTTGCCAGATTTTTTCTCCTGTAGATTCTGCTGCCTTATTTAATGCACTAAATAAAGTTTGGTTATTTGTAACTACTGCACTGCACGCTCCTGCAAAAGCAGCAAAGCTAGAACCTGTTAATGTTGCTATATCAATAATTTCATTTACACAGTCTAATTCACTTACATACGCTAATGCATCTACTAAAATTAATCTACCTTCTGCATCCGTATTTTTCACCTCTACGGTCTTTTTCCCGTACGTTGTAATTACGCTTCCAGGTAATGTTGCATTTCCACCGATTAAATTCTCACACAATGGAATCGCAACAATAATATTAGCTTTTAACTTGTTTGCAGCTACCGCACACATAAAGCCAAGTACCGCACCAGCTCCAGCCATATCATTCTTCATATCTTGGATACCCTTCGATGGTTTCAAGCAATATCCTCCACTATCAAACGTAATTCCCTTTCCTACAAACGCCGAATATTGTTCTGTATGTTCATCACCATGATAGCGAAGTATTAGCAATTCACTATCATGAACACTGCCTTGTCCCACAGCTAGCATTCCACCAAAATTCATTGCTTCAAGCTTTGCTTGCGAAATTCTCTCTATACTAAAACCAAATGTTTCTGCATGCTTCTGTGCTATATCTCCGAATGTTAGTGGATACAGATAATTTGCTGGCATATTTACAACATCTCTCGTGATTCCAACACCTTTCACTAGATTTATTAAACGTGATATTTGGATTTCTAAATCGTCATTATTATAGTCTGCAGAAATATAAATCAATTGCTCATTTGCTTCTTTCTCTTCTGTTTTATACCCTGCAAATCTATATTCCAAAAGTCCTACAACTTCTACAAACAAGCATATTATTTCATTTTTTATCTTCTTGCTTATTTCTGTATTTGAAAATTCGAGTGAATACTCAAAAATGTGATTCTCTTGCATTTTTTTGAATACTTGCGCAAACTTTTCTTTCACATCATCTCTATTGAAGTTATATTCTCCCAACCCAATATAGACATCACTTGATATTTCCTCTTTTTCGATTTTATTTAGAACTTTAATCTCACCTAATTCTCCATCGAACTTTATTTTCTTCATTATATCAATACTATCTTTGCTTTCATTACCAAAGCAAAATACAACTTTATTATTTGTCTGAATATCTGAATATAAAACCTTCATTACCGTATACTCCTTTACGATTTTTTTACAGCTAAAATCTCTTCTTAGCTTTATCTGCCTCTGCTGCATCTTTTCTTGCTTCTTCTTTATTCAACCGCATCTCTTCCACTGTTTTCTCTTTAATCCTAACACCTTTATAATCTTTGTGAGGAATCTTAGGTCCATCTTTTTGACGCTCCCTCGCCTTCTCAATCTCATGCTTATATTGAGGTAACCACTTAGCAGAAGCTATGAGCATTTCATCTGTCATTTGATAGATTTCTGCTGGATTACAAACAGCTCCTGTAAGTGGATCCATAAGCATTGCTTGTCGTAACAACTTAATATCTCCATTCACTGCCGCCTCTACTGATAAGTTTTGAACAAAGATACTTTGTGAGCATATCGCAGCACATCCTAATGGCAAATCTCCTACCATCGGAATGTTCACTCCATTTCTATCTACATACCCTGGTACTTCAACAACACATTCTTTAGGCAAATTGCTGATACAGCCATTGTTCATAATATTAAAGTGACCTCTGTAAATCCTTCCGGTCTCTAGCCCTTCGATTATGTATGATGCGTGTTCTACACTTCTTTTTCCATTCACATAATCTTTTGGCGGTTCCTTCATCCAATTCGGGAAATCCACTTCGAACCAATTACGCCCTTGGCGGCTAACTCTTAAATATCCACCTGTTTCCCCATTAATCCATATGCCTGTATCAATCCAATCTTTTACTTCATCTTCTCTTTTTCTATACCATGATACATATTCTGAAAGGTGTCCATTCGATTCTGTGGAATAATAGCCAAAGTTTTTCAACACATCCACTCGAACTTTTTCGGTTCTCATCAAGTCGTCATTTTCCAAATATGCTGGAAGTATCTTATCTAACATGTTTTCGCCTTGATATTTCGCTTGTACATACCATGTTTGATGATTGATACCTGCACATATAATATCTAGATCTTCATAGTTTTCAATTCCTAGTGCATTTGCAATTTGTTCATGCCCATCTTGTACCCCATGACACAAACCAATTGTTTTTACTTTCCCATATTTGTTTGCCGCCCAAGTTATCATTGCGTTAGGATTGGAATAATTTAACATGATTACATCAGGTGACGCAACCTCTCTAATATCCTTACAAAAATCTAATATCGCTGCAATCCCTCTTTGTCCGTACATAATTCCACCTGCACATAATGTGTCGCCCACGCACTGGTCTACACCATATCGAAGAGGAATTTCCACGTCGATTTCAAAAGCCTCATGCATTCCTACTCTGACACAACAGATAATATATTTGGCATCTTGAAATGCCTCTCTTCTATTCGTTGTTTTTGTAATAGTAATTGGAATATTGTTCTCATCCAAGTCCCTCTGGCAAAGCTCTGTTACCATTTCTAAGTTATGTTGATTAACATCTGTAAATGCAACTTCAACATTATGGAATTCTGGAACCATCATTAAATCTGTAAATAATGTTCGGGTAAATCCTACACTCCCTGCACCGATAATTGCAATTTTAAATGACATAATTAACCTCCTCGCACTTTGCTTTTTATTTTAATTCCGTATACAGATCTTTGCTTTTAATAAAGACTGGTATTACATCAATTGGTGCATCAACCTCTACCGTTATTTCTCCAGCATAGCAATTTCCTGTATTTAATTCATACCACTGTCCTTTTGGCAAGTATACATTCCGTTTTACTTGTTTCTGATGTAAGATTGGTGCTACTAATATCTCACCTCCGAACATGTACTGGTCTTCTATCTCCCACGCTTCCTTATCTTCTGGGAATTCATAGAACATCGGTCTCATAGCTGGTGTTCCTTTTTTATGTACTTCCATCATCACTTCTTTGATATATGGCTTTAATGCTTCACGAAGATGTAAATATTTCTCAAATATCTTGTAATTATCCTCGCCATATGACCATACTTCATTATCAGCTCCAGTGCAGACTTTTCCAGCCCCTGTCATTGGTATTACTGTACCACAGTTTGGCAATAACTGAAGTGGCTGTCTATAACCATGAAGACGCATAATTGGGCAAAATGTTCCAAATTGGAACCATCTTACTAGGCACTCTTGGAAATCTTTATCGTAGATGTTACCACCTTCGAATCCGCCTATATCTGTTGTCCACCATGGAATCCCTGCAATTCCCATGTTCAATCCTGCTACCAATTGATTCCTTAGTGCTTCAAATGAGGAATCGATATCTCCAGACCATATAATGGCGCCATATTTTTGTGTTCCTGCCCAAGCACATCTTGCTAAACTTAGTGGAGTTTCTTCTCCATTCTCTTTCAATCCATCATATGTCATTCTTGCATATTCTCTTGGGAATATATTCCCTACTTCTAGGTCACTTCCTGCCCAATATCTATAATTCTCAAACTCATATCCAGATAATTCTGGCTCGGATTCATCTAACCAGAATACCTTTATCCCATATTTATAATAATTTTCTTCTATTTTTCCCCACACATATTGTCTTGCATCTGGATTTGTGGCATCAAAAACACTTGCATCTCCCAATTGTGCTAATCTAGTTCCACGCTCTGAGCGAACCAAATAGCCTAACTCTTCCATCTCTTTATAATTTATACTTTTCTTCTCTACCGTTGGCCATATTGATACCACCAGTTCAATCCCCATACTCTTTAACTCATCTACCATTGCTTGTGGATCTGGCCAATGTTCTGGATTGAATTGCCAATCCCCTTCTTTTGTCCAATGAAAATAATCGATTACGATAACCGAGATCGGTAGATTTCTTCTTTTATATTCTCTAGCTATGTTAAGTATTTCTTCTTGATTCCAGTAACGCAACTTACATTGCCAAAATCCCATTGCATACTCTGGAAGCATAGGTGCTTTTCCCGTAACATCTGCATATGCTTCTTCTATTTCTGCCGGTGTATCTCCTGCTGTTATCCAGTAGTCGACTTGTTTAGACGAGCGAATATCCCACTCCGTGTAATTCATTCCGAAAGCGACTTTCCCTATCGCTGGATTATTCCATAACAAACCATACCCTTTATTAGAAATATAAAAAGGAACGCTTGCTTGAGAATTTCTCTGCGCCAATTCGATAACACACCCTTTGAGATTCATAAACGGTTGTTGGTACTGTCCCATTCCGTAAATTTTTTCATCCTGTTTCGATTCAAATCTAGTAATAATATGATAATTATCCGTGCCAGCAATTGGCGAAAACATATGAGGATCTATCTCTAGCGAACTGTTAAATACTTTTTCCCCTTTTTTCGGTATTCTGCTTCTTTCATATTCTTCTAGAATCACCTCGCCCTTTTGATTGTAGAATTTAAGT
>JAWXVA010000032.1:0-25062 GCA_044425815.1 Eubacteriales bacterium | reverse complement strand
GAAATATATTCTAAATCTTCGTGTAATAATTTAATTAATTCATCCATAAATGCACCTCGTTTCTACAAGTAATTATATCATAGAAACAAGGCGAAATCAACTAACTTTGGAAAGAACCAAATTTAGATTACCATAAACACCTGATAGAGATACTTTAATTCATGGAGATTTTCATCCGGGTAATATAATGTTAAGTGGGGAAGAGGCAATGCTAATTGATATTGCAGATATTAGTTATGGACATCCGATATTTGATTTGGCTGGTCTTCATTTTGTACTGATAGAAGTCCCTATATTTAGTAATTATAGAAATGATAATGGAGAAACACGCATTGGATTAACTGTAGAAAAAAGTCATGAGGTTTGGTCTTCTTTTATAGAGAAATATTTTTCACATATAGAGGCATCAAAAAAAGATGAAATCTTAAAACAGATTAAGACACTGGCAGCATTACGTACAGCCTGCCTAATAACAATGCATAACAGAACATTTTCTGATAATGACATTCAATATTTTCAAGAATCCATCAACGAACGTTTGATTCCAGAATTACCAGCTATGATTGAAAAAAACACTTGGTATTATTAGTAGCGATAACGCTCACTTCGATTTATTTATAAACACACAAAATGGCTAGACCCCTTGCATCTTGGGCTTCTAGCCATTTTCTATGATATTCTGAACCGTTTCTTTTTAGTATAATTCTAAATACTCCTCTAACATCAGATTATTTTCATACATATATGTTGCCGCTTCGATTCCTACATAGCGATAATGCCATGACTCGAATTTAATCCCTGTAATCGCTTCTTTTTCTTCTGGATAACGCAATACGAACCCATATTTATAGCTATTCACCTTTAACCATTGAGACACATCTGTATCCGGCAGTATTTTTCACATTTTTTTAAATTCATTTATTTCACAACCTCCAAAACAAAAGTAAAGGAACGACTTTCGCCATTCCTTCACTCATTTTTAGTAGTTTCTTCTACACTAAAATGGGTTTAAGGTCTCCATTACGACCACTCGATAACGTTTTATGTCTTTTATCCGACAGTTCTTTGTATACTCATATAATATCAACTTAGATATATAAAATCAATAGGTTATAATGTTCTTTGTAATTGTTATATGACATTTTGTTACTTGATATTACCAAAAGACGACTATAGGTGAAAATAACTTTGAGACAAAACAAATCAACACCACTTTTTATGATTACTCCATGGGAACCATACAAATTTCTTTATTCTCATGCTTTAGCACACGTATCTGTTCTTTTCCTATATCTCCAATTATATAAGGAGAATGGGTTGCAACAATTAATTGATTATTAGTCCCAATACTTTCATATACACTAATAATCTTTCGCTGCCATTCTGGATTCAATGATATTCCTGGTTCATCTATAAGAATAATAGAATCATTTATGTTTAAAAACTTCAGTGATAATACCCTCAAAAATAATTGTTTCTCTCCAGAGGACAAACTATCCATTGGAAAAGTATCTTTGTTTTTATTTTCAAAAACAGGTTGCTTCTTATCATCTTTAGATAATCCAACAATTCGAACATTCAAATCCATACACGCAAAAATAGAATTAATACTATCACATGTCTTACGAATGCTTTCCCTCGCTTGTAAATCCTCATTTGCAAAAACGGCTGTTTCAATTTTAGTTGCAATAAACGACGATACATCACTTGTAATTCTTTGATCAATTATATTTGTCAAAGTATCTGGAGTTTGTTTTCTCGTATCAATCTTTTTGGATAAGTCAAAATTAATTTCTGTAGGCATTAAAACAATCTTACCTATAGATTTATCTTCTATATCCATTTCATCAATAGCCCCTTGCTCAAAGTTATCAAAAATCCCTTTAAGAATACTTGTTTTTCCAGTCCCATTATTACCAATCAACACAACGGTATTTAATATTTTCCCACTTTCATCTTCAAAGCTTATTTCCAAGTCCTTTAGTATGAGATGAGATTTGAATTTAATTTTTCGAAGCTTCATACGTATCTCTCTTTCTATATAGCATAAATTACACAATCGCTAGATTTCTCTATGCTGATTTTCTTAATATAGTACCTTTATAATTTCCCACCATTATTTTTACATATTATAAAAAGATCATCTATACTTCTTCAAACGAAAGTGTATGTTCTACTTCGTAATTTTGTTTCAAGAACTCGATTGCTTGATATTCCTCTAAGTATTGAAAAGCTTGGTTTTCTTTTAACCCATATTTATCTGCAAATTCACTAACACAGCACACAATATAAGAATTTATGTTTTTCTCACCTGCCAGCATAACACTATTTTCCTTCCACTGCTCGTTCATTGTCTTCATAATTCTGAGAGACTACAATATCACCTTTCTTGCATAATCCTATTAATAATTTTATCTAATGTTCCATCTTCTTAAGATCATCTAAATTCAACTCTCGTCTTAATTCCTCTTCTGTTGGTAAGCATGTCATATACTTTGAAGCAAATATCTGCGTATTACCTTCTGGTAATGTATACTTTACCACTGCTTCTGATTTATCTGCACATAATACAATTCCAATAGGTGGATTATCACCTTCATTCATCAATTCTCGAGTATAGTAATTCACATACATCTGCATTTGTCCTAAATCTTGGTGTGTTAATTTATCTATTTTTAAATCAATTAACACATGACACTTTAATATATAATTATAGAAAACTAAATCAATATAGAAGTGCTCATCATCGACCCTGAAATGTTTTTGCCTTGCCTCAAAACAAAATCCTCTACCTAGTTCCAATAAGAATTTCTGCAAATGATTAATAAGTGCAGTTTCCAAATCTTTTTCATAATGTTTTACATTATGCTCTAATTCTAGAAATTCTAAAATATAAGGATCCTTCACGATAGTTTCATATTCTGATTTCACTTCTTTTTCAAATACTTCTGCAGCAACTGCCTCTTTATCTCTGCTTGCCACAAGCCTTTCTCTAAACATAGTATTAATCTGTCTTTCTAATTGCCTTACACTCCAATTGCTTTTCACACATTCTTCCATGTACCAATTACGATTTTCTTCATCAGAAATCTTCATCAATGTTCTATAATGTGACCAACTCAATTCGAGACACACTGTGTCTCGAATTGGAAACATTAAGTAAAACCGTCTCATTTTTCTAAGATTTGTAATATCAAAACCTTTCCCAAACTCTGACGTTAATTGCTCAGATATATATTTCAATAAATTCTTTCCATATTCTGCTCTATCACTTTCTCCACAAGCTATATATATCTGCTCACCTATTTCATGATACGCAAGAACCATTGCTGAATTTACAGCCCTATAGACTTGGCTCTGTGCATTTACAACACGAGCTCTTATTGATAAATACGTTTCTTCGTTTGTTGGTTTTATATTCATTATTTCTTTTTTGATTTCATCCATATTCATTTCCTTTGCATAATCTCCATTAATTCATCAATTGTTATTTCTGTTCTGCCAAGACTACTAGCTCCCCTATATATAGTTCCATTTTTTGAGGGAACTCTTTTATAATCTACCATTTTTTTGATTTATTATAAGGTTTTTGGGTTTATTTCAATAATCAGCTTCTGAAATGAATGTTCGAATCTCTCATCATCTTCTGATGTTCTTTTCCTAGGTCCTTTTATATGATTCTTGCCAGAAGATCTTCTTGCTTTCTTATTCACATGCCTCTCCATCAACATCATATCTATGTTCTCATTAGTGTACCATTTCCCAGATTGATGTATGGCATATGCGCCTTTTCCAAGTGCCATTGCTGCTACGCCATAATCTTGTGACACTACAATGTCACCCTTCTTACATAAGCCTATTAAGGCATAATCCACTGCATCTGCTCCAGCACCAATTATTTTCACTTCACTATAATCGGAGTACAAGACATGGTTAGTATCACATAAAAGTGTCACTGGTAATTCATATTTCATTGCTACTTTTTCTACTATTCTAACTACGGGACATGCATCTGCATCTACGTATATTTTCATAATGCTCCTTTATTTTATCTTTGCCAATACTTCATCCGCTTTTATCATATAAGCATATGCCTCCAAATCGACTTTCTTTAAGTATTTCCCTACCCTCATCTCTGGTTGTGTAAATGCTTTATTTATGTATAATTTATAATCTGTAATTCTTTCATAAGGAACATCTCCCATTAAACAAGTAACCATATATAAAATTTTTGCAGCTCCTCGCGGTGCAACCTCTGGGCTATACTTTTCAGAATAAATATGTCCTTGCAACTTTCTCATACCGCCCAAATATAAGGAATATTCATTTGCTAAATATTTCCCACGTGAGATGATACATAATGATGCTTCAAAAGTATCTTTTAGACAATCAAAGGGGGTTACAGAAATTCCTCTATATTCTATTTCTGACATAACGATCTTATTATATGTTTTTTTCACCTCGTCTATATTTTCAAAAACTTCAATAAGGGTAGTTACATCATAGAATTGCTTCATAACTTCCATATCTTTTCCTGTGTTTAGTAGTATTCCTGTTGTATGTGGTGCAAAGGCTGTTAGCTTATCGCCCAATATACATTCTATACTTGGTACTCTAACTCTAAGGTTTTCTGCTTCAGATAATACCAACTCATTCTTAATCTCACATTCTATCACTCTTTCATAATGATTCTTTTCATAAAGTACATCTAATAAAATATGAAATTCCTTTTTGTTAACAGGTGAATTATATGTGAATTTAAAATGACGTTTTTCTATATTATTCTTGCCTTTACGTATTTGTTCTTCATACTCTACAAAAGGGAATATTTCTGATGCCTTCTTTATATAGTCTTCTACATTTGTTCCTGGTTCTACTATAATATCTATATCTGTAGATAATCTCTGTGGATGCTCCAACAATAACATCAAGCATGTTCCCCCCTTAAAGATGAACGGCATTTCTACTTTGGTTATTGCCTCTAACAATCCAAATGCAAATATGGTTCTTTCAATAAGAATAGGATCTCTATTACTATTCTTTTGTAATACTCTAATATGTTCTTCAGTAAAACTCTCTCTCTTTAGCATTCTATTACTTCCTTCTTAGCTGTATATTGGTTTCATCTTGTATGAAATTTTTTATTTTCTTATCTGCACCTCTGCGTTTTGCATACCGAAACAAAGAACTTTCATCTATTGCATATTTCAAAAAAACTTCTTCATATACAGTAGGTATTTCCATCGAACTAACTATATTTTGTAACAAAATATCTGTACGTAAATCCACAAGTAATTTTTCAATCCTTGTGTTCCATTTCACTGACCGTTCTTTCGGGGCCTCTGTAACCAATTTTCCAATGACAATCATATCTTCTAACCAATATTGATGATACATTTCTGGTGTAGGATTAATAAACACTTTTCCACTATAGTGTTGCTTCAATTCTTCAAAAACAAATGCTCCCAAATCATTTTCTACTGATATAAATATTGTATTATGCGCCAATTGGTGATTAACAAATTCATTTAATTGTGTCAATTCAAATATAGTAAACTCTAAATATGGAAACTTCTCCTCTAGTTTCTTTGCCACTGATGATGCCAATTGAGAATATTGATGATTATAAACTTGAATATCACCATCTACCACACAGTATGCATTTCGTCCTACACGTGCAATTTCACATCTTCTTAATAGCTCTTGTATTGCAAAATCAAATGTCATATTATCCATCTCTATACCATATTGAGACATTGCCTTTTTCAATTCACATCTAGAAAAATACATTTTGTTTTTCAACAATTGCAAATAATCAACTTGTATTTCTTTTTGCATACCATATCACTCCTCTACTGATTTATAATACAACTATTATTTCCTCATATTATATATAATACTCTTAGGCACAAAAAAAATCAACAGTTTTCGGCAGTAGAAAACACTTACTGCCGAAAACTGTTGATTTTATAAGTCAAACTAATTATTCTAGTTTTTAACTATGACTACAATATCTACTGTGAATCTTCTTCAAAATCTCCATGCGCACAAGATCCATAAAGCGAAATTTCACCCTTCCTTAATGGCTAATGAAAAACCGCATTGTTTTAGTTTGCATTTTTTTGTAAAACATCGTTGCTTTTTTAGGTTCTCACTTATATCGTAGAGACTCACCACTTTTTATGATTGTCCCATGGTATCACAAAAATTGTAAAAAATGCAGTCGCAAGCCCATTATCTAATAAATTTGTAGAAAGAAATAACAGTTGTAGATTAAAGATGATAAAACGAACAATTTATATCGTACGATATTACAAATCGACAAAAATATCCAGCTATCAAACTAACGGATGCTTAATATCAATAGCATAATATTCCTCACTATACTCCTTCAACTCTGACATGCTATATTTTAAGACAAATTCTTTAGTATTCTCAATTTTCCCCAAAAAAGAACCGTACTGTTCTAGAGGATTTGCAATATATTTTCCTTTCTTTTCTTCATTCCATATTAGTGAAACATCAATTTTCACTAAATTTTTACATACAATCACTCTATATTCCTGTTGATATCCATACTGTTTCCGTTTACAATAGGCAATATTTTTGTTACTTTCAGAAAATAATTGCGCTTGTGACTCCATGCTCAACACGCCGTAACTTACAGTTCCATAATAAAATGAATATCCATCAAAGCAATTCTCATTCAGATTTTTTTGAAAACATTCATAATCTATAACCGCAAAATATCCATCTCCTGATTTAATAAACTTATCACTATAATCCTTTCTAATCAAAATATAACCATCTTTTACTTGATCTTCAAATACAGTATACATACAATATACGGGATTATCTTGACAGCACCTTATGATACCAAACGCAGTTGCCTCAGCTTCGTCTCCTTGTTCCTTGTTTTTTCCATATCTTTCTAACGCATTGAAATATCCCAGTGGGCGCATAAACATTTCACCATCATTAACAAGCTTATCAATATAACATTCTTCTGAAATTGTTTTAATTAAATATTTTCTTTTTTTCAATACACTCTCCTATTTCTGCATATTTTGTAACCTGATAATATCATTTAAATATGTGATTTGTTGCTCTTCCCACTCTATTCAAACATATACAAATATTATGAATTCTAATCTTTTATATATACTGCTACATCCTTAGTTCCCTCTGGTATTTTCATAATTGCTTTTTTCTTTTTACTATGCATGATTATCATCTCTCCAACTCTACTCTAGTATTAATCATCCTTTACATCAAATCGAGTGCCTACCTTCTATTCTAATATACAATACTTTGAATTCAAAAATGCAGAGAGCATTTTCTTAGGCTTTTTTAAAGTGACTTTCCCGTAATATTCTAGAATTTCCCGACAGTCATCTAATGTTAATTCCGCCAACATCGCTAATGATAATCTAGCCCTAGATGTTCCTACATAAAAAACATTAATTGCACTAGATAGTAATATACTTTTATCTATATCAACAAGAATAATTACATCTGATTCTAACCCCTTATATATCAATAGAATAATATATTTCCTCATTTGATGGCTTGACTCTTTCATCTAATACACACTCTTGTTTTATTAACTCAGCTTCACATCTACTAATTTGACTTAGTAATTTTTCAATTAACGTTTTGCTTTTTTTATAGGTTAAAACTTTTGATGACTCAATCGCATCAACAAGAAGCTTGATTTCTGGAGCTTCAAACTCTCTCATACCAACATAATACATATTTTGACTCGAACGCACTGTTATGATATCTAAGCCATCATCCATAAGTAATTTAATATCATCCCCCAGTGTTTTGCGATTTACGTTTATTCCATTTGCATGTAATTTTTCAATAATTCCCATCGTCGAAATAGGGTTCAACTCATCTGTTTTCAACAATATTTTTCTAAGGTATAATATTTTATTTTTTTTCTTCAAATCATTCCTCCAGTATTATCCTTTGCTTAATTAATTGGATTTTAGATAATTTAATTTTCAAGTAAATTCACCATTGCTCTTGTTTGATATATTACAAACAGCTTCTGTAATTCCAAACATACACACATACATATTTGATTTATTA
The DNA here is from genome assembly GCA_044425815.1 of Eubacteriales bacterium. Lineage (GTDB taxonomy): Bacteria > Bacillota > Clostridia > Lachnospirales > Lachnospiraceae > CAUPWF01. The sequence continues at coordinate 16,965 of JAWXVA010000032.1, read as the reverse complement.
TATCAAATTCTATGGTTTAAAACCACCTTTACTACAGACTCATTTATCATGAGTAAATTTTTTACCATCATATATGTGTAATAAACTTTAACAATTTTTCATTCCTTAAAATCTCTAATTTAATATCTGCATTATTTTTTACATCACACCTATCATATTATTTTATTTCATACATTTTCTAATATTTTATTGATATATTAATATAAGTTCAATATAAAAAAGACACCTCATCACATCACAATTGTCTTTATCCTAAACTCTTTTTCATCTTTTATTTCTATCCCAAATTTACATTTCATCATATTTTCTACAGCTTTCATTTGTTCTTCGAAAATGGTATTTATAATTGAGCTCCTAGGACTTTTAAAGGAATACTGGAAACAACTTTATTTTTTCTGGATTTTTTGCAGAATATAACTCTGCATCTACTTTATTCATTTCATCACAAAAAGTTTCATCATATACAATTTCTGCTACGTAGCTGCTTACTGTACTTGTTAATCTTCATAAAAATATAAATTGTACATTATTGTATATCACTATAATCCCTATAGCATTCACTCAGTCCACACATAAACTATTTTTTCTATATTACTTTTATAATAGAAAGCGAGAATTTGACACTACACACCTAGACAAAGAAAAATCTTCGAGTAAAAATAAGATTCAGCAATATTATCAAGCAATCTAAAAAGAGAACCTTATGAGTGAGCAACAACACTCTTGGTTCTCTTTTTTGCATCTCATCTGACTAAATTTTTGACTAAAAAATCTCAAAAAAGTCGAAAAATATGTCCTAAAAAGTGGACTTTGACTAAATTTTGACTAAAACTATTTTGACAAATTATCACTCATTTTCACCTATTTCACCACATAGAAAAAAGGCTAGAACCCTTGATTACTGGGTTTCTAGCCTTTTTTTATACGCAAGCTGAAAATCGGAATCGAACCGACGACCCCTTCATTACGAGTGAAGTGCTCTACCGACTGAGCTATTTCAGCATCATGCCTCTCTTAGTATCTAAGATGGCACAAATTTAATTATACCTATTTGTATGACTTTTGCAAGTCTTTTTTCACGAAATACTATTTTATTGACAACTTTTTTATGATTCTAATTTATTAATGCGTACTTCCATTTTATTGTATGGAATCTCAATTCCTTCTGTATCAAAGGATAATTTAATTTCTTCAAACATCGCCCATCTGATTGCCCAGTATTGTTCTGTTCGCACCCACATTTTACAACCTAGGTTTACTGAGCTTTCTGCTAATTCATCTACAATTACAAAGACATCTCTCTCATGGTCAACATCTTCATTTGATTGTATGATACGCATTAATATTTCTTTTGCTTTCTTTAGATCTGCTTCATATGATATACCTATAATAAAATCTAATCTTCGGAACTCTTGATTCGTAATATTAGTGAGGCTGTTATTTGCTAAAGATCCATTTGGAATGATAATGATTTTGTTATCGACAGTCTGTAATTTTGTGTGGAATATCTGAATTTCTTTGACTACACCTTCGTTCTTATTTGTATCTTCTAAGATATAATCGCCTACTACAAATGGCTTCGTAAACAGAATAATAATTCCGCCTGCTATATTAGATAGACAACCTTGTAGTGCTAGACCAATCGCAACACCGACTGAAGCAAATAATGCTGCTACAGAAGCTGGCTCTAAACCGAATTTCACTGCTATGATTACTACTAAGAATACATAAGCAATGGCATTTAGAGAGGAATCTATAAACTGTATTAATCCTGCATCTGCTTCTGCCTTTTCTAAAGACCTTCTTACGACTCCTCGCATCCACAAAATCAATTTGCTACCTATTACAAATGTGACAATCGCTAATACTACTTGTAATCCAAATAGTATAAAGGTTGACATGTTACTCTCTAGATAAGATATAAAATTTTCTATCATACTGCACTACTCCTCTTATTCTTATTCTTGTTCTCTTCTTCAACGCTACTCTTTTAACGCTAGAAATGCGCCTAGGTTTCCTCGTTTTCCTTCCGAAGCTCTATGTGAAAATAACAATTCGGGATTGCAACAGGTACATAGATTGGTCACTGCTATATGCTCAGGAAGAATTCCACTTTCTAATAAAACGATTTCATTTGCTTTCCACAGATTCAATTGATACTTGCTATTTTCTTTCTGATAGAATAGGGATTCCCAATACTGCTTATCATAATTCTCTTTAAAGGAATCAATTACCTCTTCACTTACCTCATAACAATCTTGACATATGGATGGCCCGATTGCCGCTACTATATCAGTAGGGCTACATCCGTAATACTCATGCATCTTCTCAATAGTCACATTTCCTATTTTTTGCACGGTTCCTCGCCAACCTGAATGACTAAGTCCTATGACTTTCTTCACTGGATCCACGAAGAATAATGGAACGCAGTCCGCATAAAATGTCGCCAAACAAAGTCCGGGAACATCAGTTATCATACCATCGACATCCTCTAGTTTGTTTTCATAGAGGACACCATTTCCTGCATGCTCTTTCCCTACAATGATAACCGTGTCTGTGTGGGTTTGTTTAGAGCAAACGATATTTTCTTTCTTCACACCAATAGCCTTGCTGATTCTTGAATAGTTTTCTTGAACCAGTGCTTCGTCGTCTCCGCGAACAAAACTTAGATTCATGGAATCAAAAATCCCGCTACTTACACCACCAAGTCTTGTAGAAAATCCATGATTTACTATTTCCACTGCGTTTAATATCGGATATTCTAGATACGGCACACCGTGCTTCTCTACTAGTTCTAGCACGGTATTATTATCCTTGATTTTCAAAGTGTTCTGTCTCATATTTACTCCTGTTAGCCTATATATTCAAATGCATTTTCTATGTGTTGAATCTCTGTTCCTACAATTCCAATCACGTCAAATCGCATTGCACAATGTGATAACCCTTTGCATAGCACATAGTAATTGGCACATTTGCTAATCACTCGTTGCTTCTTAACCGTTACCGCCTCTAATGGTGTTCCCATACGTAGATTTCTACGATATTTCACCTCAACAAATACATACTGTTGATCATTTCTAGCAATAATATCAATTTCTCCTATGCGACAACGATAATTATACTCAATGATCTTATATCCCTGTGTCTCTAAATATTTCCCTGCAAGTTGCTCGTATGTTTCTCCCACTTCTCTGTTATTTTGCATCATCTTTTACCTCTAAAACACGCTTACACAAAATTCTTAATAAATGAATTTCGATGAATCGGTGTAGGTCCTATTTTCTTCAATGCATCAATATGTGTAGATGAGCCATAGCCTTTATTGGATGCGAAACCATATTCCGGCAATATTTTATCGTACTCTACCATTAGCCGATCACGTGTTACTTTCGCAATGATACTTGCTGCTGCAATGGAAATACTCTTTGCATCCCCTTTGATAATTGGCACTTGCTTCATTGTGACTCCTGGTATTGTTACTGCATCATTTAATAATACGGATGGTACAATTCCTAAGTCTTCTATTGCAATTCTCATAGCTTGATATGTCGCTTGTAGTATATTGATTTGATCAATCTCTTGTGGTGATACAATTCCAATTCCTGTAGCAACTGCTTTTTCCATAATTTCATCATACAAAAGTTCTCGTTTTTTCTCCGATAATTGCTTAGAATCATTCAGATACAAAATATCGCAATTTTTAGGTAAGATGACTGCACCTGCAACAACTGGTCCCGCTAGAGGACCTCGTCCCACTTCATCGATTCCACAGATATACTCATATTCGGCATATTGATTTTCATACTCTGACATTTTGATAATACGCTGCTTCTCTTGTTCTAATGCCTGCAGTTGTTTTTTGTATTTTTCAATTAATTTTTGTACTCCTGCTCGTTCATCCGATTCATACATTTGAAATAAGTCGTATAGAACGCCTTCATTACTTGCTTTCGCTTCGAATTGTTCTTTAATCTCGCTAATACTTTTATTTATTTTACTCATGCTCGATAACTCCTATCGAATCCAATGGCCAAATTCGCACAAATGCTTTTCCCATGATATCATCGCCTGACAATACCCCTACACTTGCCTCTCTGCTGTCCGAACTATTATTGCGATTATCACCTAGTACAAAGTACTCATTTTCACCTAATTCTATAGGTACGGAGGCAATACCAGCACTATCCATAAGCTCTGCTCCATATGTTTCACCAAGTTCTTCTCCATTTATGTACACTTTTCCATCTTGTATAAGCACAGTTTCACCTGGCAATCCTATAATACGTTTGATGTAGTAAATTCCTTCTTGGTATTGATAAGGGAATACAATAATATCATATCGTTCTGGGTCCGAAAATCGATACGATATCTTATCTACTATCAGATTATCTCCTGAATGTAACGTAGGAGCCATAGACTCTCCACTCACACGTGTACGCTGCCCCACAAAAGTAATCACTAGATATGTAATGCAAATCACAGCGAAAATATAGACTACCCACCCCAATAATTCTCTGAGTATACTTGTTTCTTCTTTTTGATTATCTTTTATATCTTTTTGATTTTTTTGATACCAAGTACGAGAACGTCTCATTATTCATTCACTTCCTCTTCTATGTCTTCCACTGCAAAATCTGCAGGAAACTCTAATGTCAATCTTCCTAGTCTTCCATTCTTAAAATCATCTATAAATAATTGCGACGCCTTTGGTACATCTAATTCATTTCCACGAATCAAACAGTGTCTAGCTTCTGCGATATTACGTAGTGTAGCATATGAATCTTCACATTCTTCCACATCATATTTACTTGCCAAAACTCCTGGATAATGTAATTTCATGAATTTAATCATCTCCATAGCCAGTTCATCTTTTTGAAGAATTTCTTCTTTAATCGAACCAATAAATGCTAGTTTCTTTCCTACTTCTTGATCCTCAAACTTAGGCCATAAGATACCTGGGGTATCGAGTAATTCTACTGATTTATTCAATCGAATCCATTGTTTTCCTTTTGTAACCCCTGGTTTATTCCCTGTCTTTGCACAAGCTTTTCCTGCTAAAGCATTGATAAATGTCGATTTTCCAACATTGGGAATTCCCACTACCATCGCACGAACAGGGCGATTCAAAATTCCTCTTTTTCTATCGCGCTCTGTCTTTTCCTTACAGGCTTCTTGAATCACTCCTTGGATAGACTTGATTCCTCCACCTTTTTTCGAATTTACCTTTTGCACTGAGTATCCTTTTGATTTGAAATACTCTGCCCATTCATCACTGCATTTTTCTTCCGCCAAATCCGCTTTGTTTAGAAGAATTAATCTTGCTTTATTCTTCCCCAGTTCATCTATATCAGGATTACGACTACTCATAGGGACACGAGCATCTACTAACTCAATCACCAAATCTATTAATTTAATATTCTCTTGCATCATACGCTTTGCTTTTGTCATATGACCAGGATACCATTGAAAATGCATATTTTACCCAACTTTCTATTCTCTTTGTATTTATTGAATTTCTCATCAATTCTATAATAACAGAAAAGAGACAACTACAATATGTAATTATCTCTTAAAGTTTTATTATTTTACTAATTCTTTAACTTTCGCTCTCTTACCAACGCGTCCTCTTAAGTAGTATAATTTAGCTCTTCTTACTTTACCACGACGGATAACTTCTACGTTCTCTACGTTTGGTGAATGTAATGGCCATGTTTTTTCTACTCCGATTCCGTTTGAGCTTTTTCTTACTGTAAATGTAGTTCTTGAGCTTCCACCTTGTTTCTTAATTACAGTTCCTTCAAAAATCTGGATTCTCTCACGTGCACCCTCTTTAATTCTGTTGTGTACTCTTACAGTATCACCTACGTTAAATGCTGGTACAGTTTCTTTTAATTGTTCTGCTTCAATACTTTTAATAATATCGTTCATTGTTTTTCTCCTTTTTCTTGGACGTTCTTAATACGCTCTGTACCAGAGGACCATCTCTTTTCTTCACAACATAAAATATATTATCACAATAGATGTACTATTGCAAGTTATTTTTATATGTTCACAATTCTTTTTGTTCGATAACGCTTCTTGTCAAACATTATTTGTTTTCTTTGATATAAGTATCCCACAAATCAGGTCGTCGTTCCTTCGTTCTGATTTTTGATTGTTCATGTCGCCATTTCTCAATATTTACATGATGCCCAGACAACAGCACTTCTGGGACTTTTTTTCCATGCCATTCTTCAGGACGTGTGTAATGTGGATATTCTAGCAGACCATCTTGAAAGCTTTCAAATTCTGCTGAAGCATCATTGTGCAATACTCCTGGCACAAATCTTGCCATAGCATCAATCATTACCATAGCTGGGAGTTCTCCGCCTGTCAGCACATAATCTCCAATAGAAACATAATCTGTTACGATTTCCTCTAACACACGTTCGTCGATTCCTTCGTAATGTCCACAAAGCAATACCAGCTCTTCTTCTTGCGCGTATTCAATCGCCATCTCTTGATTAAAAGTAGCTCCTTGTGGTGAAAGATACACCACTCTAGGTTTTTTCTTTTCGTTTCCTTCTATTATACTTTCATATGCACGATAAATCGGACCTGCTTGCATCAGCATGCCTGCGCCACCACCATATGGATAATCATCTACACGATTGTGCTTATTTTCCGCAAAATCTCGGATATCAATAGCTTCTATATACAAAAGCCCTTTGTTAATTGCACGACCTATAATACTTGTATTTAATCCATTCATAACCATCTCTGGAAATAATGTTAAAATGTGTATATTCATTTCTACCTCTACAATAGACCATCCATAATATGAACCGTCATTTTCTTTTCTTCTATATTGATATCTAGGATACATTCTTTAATTGCTGGAAATAGCACTACGCCGTGTTCCTTACTCTTAATCTCGTAAACGTCATTTGCACCTGTTTGCATAACATCGTCTAGCATTCCAAATTCCTGACCATCTTCTGTCACAACAGTCATTCCAATCATATCCGCAATAAAATATTCATCTTTTTTTAATTTTACAGCATGCTCTCTTGTTACTAATAGGCTCATACCTTTATATTTTTCTATATCATTTATATTATCAATTCCCTTGAACTTTAGAATGGCAAATTGTTTAAAAAACTTCACCCCTTCTATTTCCAATAGTAAATGTTGTTTTCCTGTATCTAATATTACCTGCTTTAATTTTTTAAATCTAGCCACATCATCCGTAGTCGGAAACACTTTCACTTCTCCACGAATTCCATGCGTAGATGATATCACACCTACTTGCAATAAATCTTCCATATACTCTCCTTGTTGTAAATCCTGCATTACTTATCTAAGATTTTATACCACTATTCTTTTTCTTTTAATACTAATTTAGGGGCGTAGAACAAAACAATTGTTTTCTTCCACGTCCCTATACATCTTACCTTAAAAATCATTTCTACAATTTGTCAACACTAAATGATGTCTACAACAACTTTTTTGTCTTCCTTTGCAGCTGCAGCTTTTACAACAGAGCGAATTGCTTTTGCAATACGTCCTTGTTTTCCGATTACTTTCCCCATGTCAGTTTCTGATACGTGTACTTCAATCACTGTTGTTTTGCCATCTTGCTTCTCGGTTACTACTACGCCATCTGGATCATCAACTAATGCTTTCGCAATTACTTCTACTAAGTTTTTCATTACGTGAACCTCCAGGATTCTTATTTTTCAATTCCAGCAATTTTAAAGATTTTTCCAACTACTTCTGTAGGTTGAGCTCCATTACCTAACCATTTTTTAGCTGCTTCTTCATCAACTTTGATTACTGAAGGCTCTTTTGTTGGATCATATGTTCCGATTTCTTCGATAAATCTTCCGTCTCTAGGTGCTCTTGCATCTGCTACTACGATTCTATAGAAAGGTGCTTTCTTTTGTCCCATTCTCTTTAATCTGATTTTAACTGCCATTTTGTATACCTCTTCTTTCATATTTTGTTAATTAGTTATTTATTAAAAAGGAAGTTTGAATTTCCCCTTTTTACCACCTGCACCACCCATCATTCCTGGTAGTTTCTTCATCATCTTTTTCGCCTCATTGAACTGCTTCACGACACGATTTACCTCTGCGATATCAACACCTGCACCACGTGCAATTCGATGTTTTCTCTTTGGGTTTAGGATATCTGGATTTCTACGTTCCTCAATCGTCATGGAATAGATGATAGCTTCCATACGTGACATCTTTTTCTCTGCAGCATCAGTATCAATGTTCTGCAACTGCTTCGCATTTCCCATACCCATACCTGGCATCATACTCATAACACTGGATAATCCGCCCATCTTATTCATCTGTTGCATACTCTCCAAATAATCTTCAAAGTCAAATTGACCTTTCTTGAATTTCTGGCTCATCTTCTTAGATTGTTCTTCGTCGATGTCTTCAGCCGCTTTTTCAATCAGACTAAGTACATCTCCCATACCTAAAATTCTAGACGCCATTCTATCTGGGTAAAACTGTTCAAGATCAGATAATTTTTCTCCCATACCTACGTATAGAATTGGTTTTCCTATAACAGCCTTAATAGAAAGTGCAGCTCCACCTCTTGTATCACCGTCTAATTTGGTAACGATAACACCGTCTAATTCAATCTTCTCATTGAAGTTATTCGCAACATTTACTGCATCTTGTCCTGTCATAGCATCTACAACAAGAACCGTCTGATGTACATCAATTGCTTGCTTAATCTCTTGCAATTCGCCCATCATATCTTCATCAATATGTAAGCGACCTGCTGTATCTAAAATAATAACGTTATGACCATTTTTATTCGCATATTCAAGAGATGCCTTCGCTATATCGACTGGCTTATGTGTATCTCCCATTGCAAATACATCAACGCCTTGCTTCTCACCATTCACCTGCAATTGCTTAATCGCCGCTGGACGATACACATCGCATGCTACTAGTAATGGTTTCTTGCCTTTCTTCTTGAACTGCCCTGCCAATTTCGCAGTAGTAGTTGTCTTACCAGCACCTTGTAGACCTGCCATCATAATAACTGTCTTAGCCTGCCCCGGTTGAAATTGTATCTCTGTTGTTTCAGAACCCATGAGTGCCACTAATTCTTCATTTACAATTTTGATAACCATCTGCCCTGGATTCAATCCATTCATTACATCTTGGCCTACTGCTCTATCTTGTACACTTTTGATAAAATTCTTAACTACCTTGAAGTTAACATCAGCCTCTAGAAGTGCCATCTTAACTTCTTTCATAGCTACTTTAACGTCATCTTCCGTAAGTCTCCCCTTGCTACGAAGGTTCTTAAATACGTTCTGTAGTTTCTCACTTAAACTGTCAAATGCCATTCTATAGCTCCTCTATTATTTCCTTAGAAATATTCTTAATACTCTCAACTAATTCATATTTCTCAATTGAATTATGTTCGCTTGCTTCTAATATCTGATTCATCTCTTCGAGTCGTTTCTTCACATTCACAAACTTCTCAACTAAATGTAATTTATCTTCATAACCTATAAGCGCCTTATTGCAACGCTTTACTAAATCATGTACCCCTTGTCTACTAATGCCTTCTTCTTCTGCAATCTCGCTAAGAGACAAGTCTTCTATCACAAACTGCTCATAAATTCGCTTCTGGTGTTCTGTAAGTAATTCACCATAGAAATCGTAAAGCAATGCTTGTTCTAATATTTCATTCATTTTCATCACCTTAGCTATAATAACCTATATGCAAATAGCTGTCAAGTGTTTTTTCTTGACAGCTATGAATCACTCTATTTTATTATATCGCTAAAAAATCTTTCCTATACTACATGTAATTCTATAGGCTTCAACATATCCGCTTCTTTTTCTTCTGCAATATCATCTATCACAGCTTCTTCATTTTTTATTTCTTCTGTTTCATTCTCAGTCACTTCTATTTCAGTTGCTTCATTTTCGGTTGCTTCATTTTCAGTCACTTCTATTTCAGTTGCTTCATTTTCGCTCGCTTCATTTTCAGTTGCTTCATTTTCAGTTGCTTCATTTTCAATTACTTCTAATTCTTTCATGTCTTCTTTCTTCTTATTCTCCTCTAAAAAGAATCCACAATTCTGACAGAAGAACACAGAGCCATCGTTTTTGTGCTTGCAAGATGGACATGTCGTGATATCATTCATCTCTTCTACTTGCTGTTCGAGATTCAACATCTCTTTCTCTAAACGGCTAATTCCATCACAGTATTCCTTATATTCACCTGTTGCATCTTCTCTATGTTCATTATAATAGCGCAATCCAATTTGGTAGTGGAGCTTATATGATAATTTCTCGTTCTTTTTGATTATCTTCTGGTATTTAGAACTTTTGTGTGCAATCTGAATTTTCTTTATTAGTACTTGACTAAGTTCTTTTATATTTTTTATCAAATTCATATCGTCCTCCCTCTGTACTATCACTGTGTTTTTACGTACTATCATTGTTTTATTATATCCTTTTTTTCTGTATTTTTCAAACAAAACGACAATTTTCCACATTTTTCTGCTACTATTCAGCCATGATTGTATCTGGTGGCTTACACCTGTTCACTAAATCCAGATGAAATCTAAAAAATCACCTATCTCTATTGGCGACCACTAAAGTCTCATGCCCTTGCAACATCTATTTGTTCGCTCACGCAAAACTCACGCTACGCGTTCAAACAATTGCTTATCGCTCTCAATTAGTGGCAATGGTCATTTCAACTTGTTACGTGGATTGTCTCTGCTAGAGATAGGTGATTTTTCAGATAATATACGTATTCAGTAACACGTATAAATGCCTCGTTAATACACTGGCTTCAAAAACGAAGTCGCAAATTGCAATACACCGATGAAGCCAGTGTATCTATGGGAAGTGCAAGTGATACTTGTGTGAATATTACGATAACAAAGCAAACTGACTGCATTAACTATTTAAAACAACCACGTTAAAAAGAGTATCGTTCTCCTATTTTTAGCTACAGGCGGTAAGCAACTGTTTGAGTGCGTGGTTCGCACGAGTTTTGCGCTAGCCTGTTAAAAAGCGGAAAAGGTGAACGACACTCTTTAGTGGTTTAAATAGTTAATGCAGTCAGTTTGCGTAGATATTGTAAGAATCTTTATATTGCTTGTAAGCCACCAGATACAACCATGGCTGAATAGTAATTTTCACTTCTACAAGCTAAGCAATGCTTCTATATTAAGTAGTCCCGCTCCTTGTTCATTGAGAGGACGTTTCAAATCTACCGCAGTTTCGCACAGACTTCTCTTCACTTCTTCATTCGTTAACTCTGGATATTTCTCTAATAGCAGAGCTACCGCACCTGTTACTACTGGTGTAGACATGGAGGTTCCACTCTTAACCGTGTAAGGATGTATCTGTTTCTTTCCAATTTTGTTGTTGCAAGATTTAATGTACGAACCTGGTGCTAAAATATCTGGTTTGCAGATGTTTCGTAGTGTGGGCCCTCGCCCTGAATAATTATGCTTCACTTCGCCTCGTTTATTCACATAGATTTGATCATCAACTGCTCCTACTGTAATTACCTTCTCGCTCACCCCTGGAACTGTTATCGTTCCTTCTCTAGGTCCATAATTACCTGCTGCTGTTACTACCACAATTCCCGCATCCCATAAGGATTCTACGCCTTTGATAATCCATTCATTTTCTTTATCACCTAGAGACGGATAGGTCCCGACGGAAATATTAGCGATTTTAATATTATGTTTTTCATGATTTTTACGTAGCCAAGACATCCCTTCTAAGATATGTGCAACTTTGCCATCCCCTTTGTGGTCTAACACTTTAAGCATGTGTATCTGAGCAGCTGGTGCAATTCCTGCATATTTTCCATTTGACAAGCTCCCATTCCCTGCTATAATGCCTGCAATGTGCGTTCCATGTCCATGAGCATCGTAAGCTTTCGGGCGATGACCAATGAAATCATGAAATCCTCTAATGTTTCGCTCCAAGTCTGGATGCCATATGATTCCTGTATCAAATATTGCAATATGCACTCCTCTCCCTAGATATTGTTTATATTTATTGATATCTCTATATTTAACAAGTGTCCTTACTCGGTCCATTCTATATTCCTTTTTTATATAGAATATTCCTACTCTTTCTAAATTGTTATTTTATTTAAAAGTAAAAAGGCTACTAATTCATTTAATTTTTTTACTATCATTTTTTTGCTACGAAAATAAGGAACACTGACAAGCACTCCTACATAATCTATCATTGTAAACACTAATTTCATTAATGGAGGATTTAAAAATGAGCGATTTATGTGCAAGCGGATGTGGATGTGAAGCAAGAGATAACTGTGGATGTGGCGGTGGATTCGGTGGTTCATCATGTATCTGGATCATCATCTTATTACTATTATGTGGTGGAAATGACTGTGGCGGCGGATGCGGCGGCGGAATCGGTGGTGGATTCGGCGGCGGAGATTCTTGTATCTGGATTATCTTGTTATTGTTCTGCTGCGGTGGAAATGGATTCTGCTAGGAAGTATATTTCTTAGATAATAGCCAAATGGAAAAGAGGAAGTTACCATATCATTGGTAGCTTCCTCTTTTTCTTGTATTATATTTTATTTCATCATTTATATCCATTCTCAAAAAATCAAATATACTAGTAGCGCTCCTGAAAACATGATCAAGAATCCAGCTATCATCGCTCCTAATGCTTTGGAATACCCTTGCGGTGTTATTTTACCTACCTTATCTAATGTCTTAATAATCGGATGCAACTTCCAGAAATAGGTTGCAATGGATAATATCATTGCTACCACTCCCCACACTTTCGTAAGTTCACTACCTGTAGCCAAAATTACTGCTAAAAGTACAATAAAGATTAGCTTCGTACCTGCCACCCAATAGGTCATATAACTTGCAAATAAATGGCGGTTATCATCTGCTTTCGATTCTTCCCATTCATTAAAGATTGCTACCCCATTTCCAAGAGGCGAATCTGGCTTAAAATATAGGATTGCTACATTTGCTGTCTCCATGATTATAAATATGATTATGGCTATATCTAAAATGTTCATCTAGTTTTCTCTCCCGTTTCTCTCTTCTATTTCTCTTCTATCGGTTTCGCCTCGTCAATGAGTTTCGTATATGGTTGTATAATAAATTGGCTAATAGTCCCTGGCATCTTCGCCTTAATCTTAGGATTTGTGATTGCCATACCGATAATCTTCATCTGTAATATCTTCAATTTGTTATTCTGTGGGAAATCATAAATTCCATTCTTCTTATAGAATTTGTGGTCTTCCTGCATCATTCCTTGCATTTTGTATACTAAATCGCGAAAAATCTTCGTTCCACCCACACCATAGAACATGTTAGGCAAATCTATTTGATGTGTAAGTGCATAGCTGAGAGAATCGGATAATTGCTTGATTTCCGTCGTTGTATCCCTTTCATCTGTAACGATACCACATAGATATACGCCACCTACATCTGTTCTACCTTCTACAAGTGTCTGTACATTGTGCTCACTCTCATAATCACCACTGATAATATATCCCACTGGCATTCCCTTTGTAACAGGTCTATGACCATTACAGAATTGTCTATCATCGTAACATTTGAAACTAGAATGTGTATAATGATTCTCGATAGTATAAGCATAAATAATAGCATCTGCATTTTGAATATTATTTCTCAAGAAATCTGGGAATCCGTCTTTGTATATGCACGATCCTGTCGCTGTACATTCCATACATCCTAGACATCCTCCTGAGAATTTGTACTCTCGTATATTCACTTCTCGAACTTGGTATTCGCAAGTTGCTTTGAAGTCATCTATCATATTGCGCAAATTCTCATCATCTGCTGCAGCATTGGTAACAACTAATACATCTTTCTCTGCCGACTTCTTAACTGTTTCTTCTCCTGTCAGTTGTGGCGCATAGATTTCCCTAGCTCCTGTACTCTTGGTAAGGTCTTTGCTTGTATAGATTTCTTTCTCAATGGCAAATAGCACTTTCTCAAAAAATGTAACTGCTTGGGTCTGCCCTTTCACTTCTAATAAATCTTCCATATCAGCAGATAGTCCACGAATATATCTAGCACCCATGTCGTACGCATTCTCTTCGATGAATTTGTGCGCTGTAATATCGTAGAAATGCTTCGATGTCGAAATCTGAGTCACATATTTATCCGTCAACTTCACATTATTTTCTTTCATTAACTCGATAAATCTATGTAATTGGTATGGCACCAAAAACGTATATACTGGGTAACTGTATATAATCAAATCTGCTTTTTCGATTGCTTCCATCGCAGATGTCATATCTTTCTCAAAGCTTCGAATCTTCTGCGCCACATTCAGTATTTCAAATGTATGCTTGTTAAATCGCTTCTCTAAATACAGTGAAGTCTGTATTGTAACACTGTTCTTTCCTTTGGGACTGCCGTTAAGTACTAAAATATTCATGGTTTTCACTCCTGATTTTTTATTAAATTTCAGTTGTATTTTCATTACTCCTAAAATTCTTCAAACACAATAACATCACTATTATAACAAAAACGACTATTAATTTCATCTAATTTCACAATTGTTTTTATTTTCTCTTTCTCCAGAAAATCCCATTAGAATTTTCCACCTTATTTACACATCTAGCATCCTTAACGTTCTTCTTATTGCTGAAGCATATAGCTCTTCTGCTCGTAGCATAGCTGTCTCTATATCCATTATCGCATTTACTGTTGTCATAATGCTTGTAATTCCATACTCATACATAATCTCAGCATTTTCGCCCATCGACCCAACAATTGCTATACAAGGCTTCCCATTTTGTTTACACATCTTTCCTACACCCGATGAAACTTTTCCATACGCTGACTGATAATCCATTCTGCCTTCTCCAGTAATCACTATATCCGCTTCTCGCACGTGCTTTTCTAGCGATACCGCATCTATAACCACATCTATTCCCGATTTGAGCTGTGCATTTGTAAATGCTAGTAACCCTGCACCCAGTCCTCCTGCCGCTCCTGCACCTTGAAGATCTCGTATATTTCTTCCTATTTTATGTTCTACCACGCCTATGTAATGACGCATTCCTATTTCTAGCGCTTGAATCATTTCTTCAGTTGCACCTTTTTGTCTTCCAAATACATTGGCCGCTCCTGCTTCTCCTAATAGTGGATTTGTCACATCACTCATGACGATAATGCGTGTATTTTCTAATCTACTATCTTTTTGACTAGCATCTACATCTACTATTTTTTCAAAATTACACGGCAATGGTTCTACATGGTTGCCCTGTTCATCTAGAAACCTAATTCCAAATGCACTAGCCATCCCCATGCCACCATCATTTGTAGCACTCCCGCCGATGCCTATATAAATGGTCTCAGCACCATTTTCTATTGCGTCGAGAATCATTTCTCCCGTACCATATGTATTTTGTATCATGATATTTCTATCTGCATCATCCACACAAGTGATTCCTGAAGCCTCTGCCATCTCCATTACAGCCTCAGTTCCATTATATAAACCATACGTTGCTTGACGAGGTTGACAAAGCGGATTATGAACAGTAACTGTAATCTTTTTCCCATTTAATACATCTATCAAACAATCAACTGTTCCTTCCCCACCATCTGCCATAGGAATTTTAATCACTTTTATTTCTGAAGAAATCTCTGCTGCTACACGTTCAACAATATCACCTATTTGCTGTGCCGATAGAGACCCTTTAAAAGAATCTGATGCTACAACTAATTTCATGTTTCCCCTCCATTTCATTTATCCTTTCATTATACTCCTCTCTTCACCAAAATCAATTACTATCATATTCCCACATTTTTAAACATATATATGAACAACGTGATTGACAGGAGGCTCTATGAATTCTAGACGAAACACCCCAAAGACACCCTTTGATAATCTTGTTTCAACGATTGAACTTGACATGATGAAGCTATTAATTCCATTCATACCAGCCCAAAGTCAAGCACACTTTGCTGTCTATATTAAGTTCCAAGAACTCCAAGAAACTATGCGGATATTCAAACGATATCCCAGCGGTATCCGCGCTTGTGATCTATGCGAAGATGAAGACTCGGCAGACATGTTTTCCATGTTCAAACCTTATCTTCCTGAAGAAAGCCAAGGAATGTTTGACAACATTTCAAATATGATGAATATGATGGAAATGATGAAGCAGATGCAAGCTATGAATGAAGCTATGAACGAAGGTTCTGATGATTCTACAGATAACGATAGCTCTATGGACTTTTTAAAGGCAATGCTATCACCTGAACAACAAGCAATGTTTGAGTCAATGAGTCAAATGCAAGATATGGCTGATATAGCAAACCAATTTCAGGAATCAAATGTACCAGAACTATAATTTTTATTTCACGAAACAAACAAATCAATATTAATCACTTTTTTATTTCAAGAAACAAGCAAATCAATATTAATCACTTTTTAATAAAAGGAGCATAATGATATGAACAATGATTGGATGAATAACCCTGCACTCAAGAATATGGATGCTGCCAAGATCGAACTTCTTAAAACTGTAGCATCCCAAACCAACGGCAAAGCGGGTAATGACTTAGCTCCCGTTTTATTTTCATTAATTACGAATGCCAAAAAGAAACACATACAGTTCAGTTCCGATGAATTCACATTAATACTCCAGATATTAAAAGAAGGAAAGTCAAAAGAAGAGACCGCTCAAATTGACAAAACTGTCAACATGGTGCGCTCTCTACTCAAATTATAATCTGTTCTTACTTATAAACACTGCTTTCTTGCTGGAAGTCACCTGCTTTTACAGTCTCGCCTTCCATTACAGTCTCTCAAGCTCCATTTCTGCTTCCGAGACTGTAATTGCGCTGTATTTCCACTGTTTTCCACTGTTTTCCAGCTGGTAGGTGCCTGCTTTTACAGTCTCGCAAACCCTTTTTCTGCATCTGAGACTGTAATTGTG
>JAWXVA010000152.1:0-4593 GCA_044425815.1 Eubacteriales bacterium | reverse complement strand
TTCCGCACAAGCTTTACCTTGATAATGGAAGTCCTTATAAGAATGACCAGCTTTCTTTTATCTGTGGCTCTATTGGGACTACACTGCTTCACACCCCTGTAAGAGATGGTGCTGCTAAGGGCAAGGTAGAACGAAATTTCCGTACCTTACGGGAACGTTGGTTAAATGTACTAGATACAGACACCATTCATTCCCTTGCCCAATTCAATGAACTACTAACGGACTATATCCATAAACATAACACTACCATCCATTCTGCGTTTGGAGACACCCCTTTACATCGTTTTCTTAGCTCTAACTCCAAGGCACAAATACCTAAGTCAGAAACCTGGTTAAACGAATGCTTTTACAATCGTATTACTCGTAAAGTGCGAAAAGATTCTTGTATCTCTATTGATGGAGAGCTCTTTGATGTTCCTCAGCAATTCATCGGCATGACCATTGAGATTCGATTCCTTCCCGATGATAAATACAATGCATATATCCAATACAATCAGGAACAGTTTCCTATTTTAAAAACCGATAAAAATGCAAACTGCTATACGAAAAGAAACAATCTAAAGTCCCTTGATTTCACCAAGAAAGGAGACCAATCGCATGCATAATACATACTATGGATTATCCGAAAATCCATTTGATAAACATGCATTAAAAGAAAAGGATTGCTTCTTATCAAGTGATCATAGGCAGATGATTTCCCGTCTAGAATACCTAAAAGAAGTAAGAGGTATTGGTGTCTTTACTGCTTCTCCTGGTATGGGTAAATCCTTTGCGCTTCGCTGCTTTGAGCATTCACTCAATAAAAATCTTTATGATATGAAATATATCTGTCTGTCCACCATTTCAGTTGGTGAGTTCTATAAACAGTTTTGTGAAGAACTTGGATTAGAAGCAAAAGGGAGCAAAACCCTGATGTTTCAAACTATACAAGAACGGCTCTATTATCTTTTCAAAGAGAAACGACAGCCATTTATTCTAGCGATTGATGAAGCACAATACTTAAATCAGGGAGTTTTAAAGGATTTGAAGATGTTAATGAATTTCAGTTATGACTCCCTAAACTGTTTTTCTCTCATTCTAAGCGGAGAACCTTATCTCAACAACACCCTACAAAAGCCACCCCATGAGGCATTACGCCAACGAATCACGGTCCATTATGCATTTAGGGGACTACAAGGGGATGAGATTGCTGATTACATTTATCACAAGATTACACTAGGTGGTGGATCAAAATCTATTATAGGCATGGATGCCATCCATGCATTAGCTGGATACTCTAATGGAAATCCACGCATCATTGATAACGTTATGACTACCGCACTGCTTCTAGGGGAGCAAAATGAAAAACAAACCATCGACTCCGAGATTATGCTATCTGCTATCAACGAACAAGCACTCGGGTAATTCTATTCAAGACCATGCATGTCATGGTCTTATTTAAATCCAGAAAATCATGGACTTAAATAAGCCTACGACAGTGTGTCGCATGAACTGGAAAGCCTGTGTCGCACGGGAAATACTGTGTCATAAAGTAAAAAATATACTGTTTTTTAAAGTGTCGCTTGCACTGAAATGAGCGTGTCGCTCAACACTTCACAGCACCATTCATCTCGCCTCAACCTGCAGCCCCCATATTTAACTCCACCCATATAGAAAGATTTCGAACTATTACGCCCTTAAATTCCTTTTATTCCAAAAAGCAAATCGAATAATTACTATGCCCAAAAAGGTTGATACAAAACAATACAATTAGAAATCCTCTTAGTACAAACCATCTCAAAGTATGCAGACTTTAATGTCAAAAAATGTTGAATAATTATATCAAAAACTATATAATAAATGTAATTATATAGTTACATTCATTACTAATGATGAGGATGTGTGGGTCCAAATTGCTTCTAACAGGAGTAATTTGGGCTTTTTTACAAGAAAGGGATACTCTATGAAAATAATTTTAAAATATCAGATGATAAACAAGAACCTAACTCCAGTAGAATGGATAGAGTTATATTCAGATAATTGGGATGATTATGGATTTAAGACAAGCTTTAATGCGGTGTACAAAAAGCAAAATAAAGAACAATTCGATTTAGGGAACTTACGAATTGCCTATAAGGGAATGGAATCAGCCGTTCAAAACCCGCGCCATGAAACAAGTAGAATTGCTGACTTATTACCTGACATAATGGATGAATTACCTAAAGATTTTTTCTCTTTGGGAGCTTCTGTAGAATATTATAATAATATTAAAGCCGCAGAAATAGGCGATTCTATTTTTAGGAAGTTACAAGACTTGGCATTTGACTTGAAATTATTTGATAAATATAGCGATGAAAGTTCTGTACAATACTCTTTTTTACGTTCATTGACAGAAAGGACAATAAAACAACAATTACACCGTATTTCCCATGGTGGTGTAGAGTTAACACCATACAATTTCATTTATAAAAGCTCGCACAATATAGAATTAGACTTTCACGTTAAACCTGGCTCTAATCCACCAACCAATGTGCATGTTATTGTTGGAAGAAATGGATCAGGTAAAACATATTTAATTAAGAATATGGTTAAATCCTTAATTTGCGATGCGTCAGAGTATGGTAAGTTTGTGAACTTCGACGAAGATTATTTTTCAACCTTCGAAATTGAAGAATCAAAGACGGATTTGTTTGCCAATGTATTATGCGTAGCATTTAGTCCATTTGATAATTTTGCAGATATTGAAACATATAATCGTAATAATATGCGATACTCTTATATCGGTTTGAATAGAAACTGTCTTAATTTATTAGAGACAATAAATAATCAGTTTATGGAATACTTCAAGCATTGCATGGAAGATCGGTACAAGCAAAAAAGATGGACAACTACTGTTCAAATATTACGAAGTGATCCCGCTTTTGCTGAAATAAATGTAGAAGGCTATACAGATATATGGGATAGCAAAAATGATATTTGGGATGTAGACAGTGTTAATACAAGATTTTCAAGAATGAGTTCAGGACATAAAATCATCTTATTAACACTAACTGCATGCGTGGATAAGCTTGAAGAAAAGTCTATTGTATTTTTAGATGAACCCGAAAATCATTTGCATCCACCATTACTCTCAGCATTTATTAGAGCCCTATCGAGTCTATTAATTAATAGAAATAGTGTCGCAATTATTTCTACACATTCACCTATAGTTTTACAAGAAGTACCTAAAAGTTGCGTTTGGAAAATAAAACGTTCTGGTCTAGTAACAATGAATACACGTATTGAAATCGAAACATTCGGAGGCACATTTAGTTCTTTAGCTCATGATGTGTTTGGACTAGAGATAGAGCAATCGGGCTATTTAAAAATGCTCATCGATGCTGTTGAAGAATATGATACATATGAAGATGTTGTAGATACATTTAACGGGGAACTAGGTGATGCTGCAATAGCATTATTACAAAATTTGATTTTCCTGAAAAGAAGAAAGGATAATATATAATGCAAAAATTAAAAAAACCCGAATATAATATTTCAGATATTATAGATCAGTGTTGCTCAAGCTTTAGAGGAAAGAATAAAGTGCTTAATTATGATGATGAGAGAACTTATATTGTAAATCAGGCAGAAACATATGACAATTTGGCAAAAAAGAATAGTCTATATGATATTTGTATCAAGCGTACACCGCCTGATTGGTGGCTAAATGAAGCTAGAATGCTTAAGATGTATAATACTAAATTTGTAGCTTTTCCACCTGTGCGTAGTCAATATTATGATCAAATTCTAACAAGTGAACTTAAATGTCCAATATGCGGAATTGCCGAGCCTTCTACCCTCGACCATTATTTGCCCAAAAGTGAGTTCCCTATATTTGCAGTATTACCATATAATTTAGTTCCAATGTGTTCTAGATGTAACGGGACGAAATCAATAACTACATTTAATAACTTATTGGACATGCCACTACATGCATACTACGAAGACCTTGATAATACAGAGTGGTTAAAAGCGAATATTCTATTTAAAGAGAATATATTTAATGTCGAATATGTGGTATCCAATGAACTCGAAGATCAAACTTTATATATAAGGCTAACGAAACATCTAGCCTTATATGAATTAAATAGTAGATTATCAAAAAGTGCAATGTTTGAAATAGCCGAAAATAGATTAGTTTGGTTAGATACAAAGAAAGAACATGGCGCCGAGGCCTTAAAGAGTCTTTTTAAGCTAATGCAAAAATCAACCTCAAGCCACAGGATGAACTCATGGAAATCTGCTCTTTACAAAGCTCTAATTGACGAAAAAAATATAGATATTATATTGCATATGTAAATCTAAATAGGAGGTAATATAAATTGACACACGAACAACTAAATCAATTCACAAAGCATTATCTCGATAATGACAAAACTCAAAGTGCAATCATGCTCACAGGCGCTTGGGGTTCTGGAAAAAGTCATTATATTAAGAATAGTTTAATTCCCTATTTAAAAAGGCTCAATCACAAATTTTGTGGGATGATGGGTTTCTAATATAAGATTTTCTACTGATGTCAAACAGTTTGAGAAAGAAATATTCGTCATCACGATATCCGTAAGCTTGTCTTCT
>JAWXVA010000031.1:0-25105 GCA_044425815.1 Eubacteriales bacterium | reverse complement strand
AGCCCCCTGAACACACTAGCCCCCCTGAACACACTAGCCCCCAGAATTCCTCCTGGGGGCTAGTGTGTTCTGTATTCTTGATTTGAATAATGTTGGGGGACAAAAGGTATTTTGCCTCCCAACATTAGACACCTACGGATTCTTACGCACGAGGTGCTTGCAGAATCCTAAAACATTCAGAATCCGCCCTACTCGGGCTACTTCTTCATGTTTTGCGGGTACCAAAGTCATATTTATGTATGCAAGCATACAACATATGACCTTTTGACTCTGGTATCTTTGAATTCTATTTTCTATGCTTTCTCATCTTGATGTTCATTGTAACTACAACACCGATACACATAAATCCGATAATTGCCAATAGGATAAATCCATTTCTTTCATTATCTGAGAGAATATTGGATGTAACAGTGTTAATTACGAAGGTTCCATCGTCTATTGTCTCCTCTGAAGCGGCTTCTTCCAGTGCCGATTTCATAGCTGCTGTCTGGCTTGCTCCTAATGTAGTTCCAGAAGTTGAAATGTCAGATGTTGCAAATGTTTCATACTGACCCGTGTATGGGTTGTAAGCGATGGTGTATTCATCAGAACCACCGATGCTCATATGATCATTGCTATCGCTTGCATCTACACTACCTTCTGCTGTTCCACCTGATGCACTTCCAGTTACTCCGCCTTCCGAGTTACTATCTATACCATCTTCTGAATCAACTCCTGTGATTGATGTTGCGCTTGCCGTCACTACCGTGTCAGAAGTTTCATCTGTTGCATCCGATACCGCTTCTGTATCACCAGATTCTCCTGCACCATCTACCATCGCTGTGCCAGAAGATGCTTCTGTATCGTCTGACGTTTCAGTATCAGTTTGGCTTGTGGTATCTGGGTCAGCAACTGCTGTGTCACCACTTGCTTCTTCTCCAGTACCAGCATTTGCTGTGGTCATCACACCTGCTTCAGAATCAGTAGTGTCATCCGTTGTTTCATCTGTATTATCATCACTGCTACTGTACTCGCTATCACCTGAAGCAACTTCTGTTTCGCCAGTACCTACTTCGCGATCATCTGCGTCTGTAGCTGTTCCACCATCGGATTCATAAGTTCCTAGAAGATCTGTGCTCTGTAGGTAACTATCGTCTGTAGTTGTATTGGTACCAAATAGTGAATTTGCCAATCCATTAACTGTATATAACGCATACGCTACAATACCACTTGGTGCTACTTCTACAATTGCTTCTCCTGTTTCGAAATTCACAACGGAGATGGACCCATCTGCATATTTCGTCACGAAACAAGATGCTGTATAACCAAATGTATTGGTCATCTGCTCGATTCCAGTTGCTAGGAAATTGCTTGTATCTATATTAGATAAGTAACTGATAAATGTACCTTCCTCTTCTGTTACTAAGGCAAAATATCTACCAGACGTCTTATCCGATAAGATATAACTGTCATACATCATTCCTTGTGTTACGAATACATTATAATTCAATGAGCCTGTATTTAAGATGCGATATCCGTAGTATGTATTCGAGCTATCAATGGTAAAATTATAATATACATCCTGCAATGTGTAATCATATAGCGGCACTGCTGTATCGTAGATTCCATCGTCATCTGTATCCAAATCTACCGATGTATCTGGTGTATATATGTTCCATCCTGAACTGTAATAATAGATTGTTCCATCACTTGAAAGTGCCTTTCCTTGCCATAGATGCATCGGATTTTCTACTGTTTCATTCTCAATTGCAGAAGTCGAATTATCCCCTCCATAATACAGTGATGTAGTCGTCGAAGTATTAGTATCGCTGTCATCTATGTAATACCACATACTTCCTGATGTCATAACGGTTGTAATGAAGTCATCTGCTGTATACGTCACTCCATCTACAGTAATGTCATTTTTGAAATCATATGGAATCGTAATTACATTGTACGTTCCACCCTTCTTATCACTGTCTGTAAATGTATATGTATATGTACTACCGCTATTTACGGTACTTACTGTAATATCGATATCGTCTTGTGTTGTTTCAATATTCAAGGTATCAATTCCTGAAGTATATACGACTGTTGCGCCTGAATTCACACCTGGAGTTGGTCGTAATATCCCCACATCTAAGCCGTTATAAGAGCTTGTATTTGGTATCACAGTGGTCGTTCCATCACAAGTAATAAATGGCATATACACATTCGCCTTCATATCATCTGTCACAGCTTCTGCACTGGCTGCCAAATACGTTGTATCGTAATCTGCAAATGCATAACTTGAATAGAATGATGTTAATAGGAAGTCTTCGGCTGTACAGAATGTAACTCCTGTTGGTAATTTAGTCAAGGTACCTTCGGCATCTGCATCTTGATAGAGCGAGTCTAGTGTTTGACCATTTACTAGTAGGTTATCCCATACAGCTACATTACTTGATTGGTAAATCGTATCTTTCTCATAGTTCCCAACCACAGCTACATTCTTCTGTGAGTTCAAGTCTGCGGCTACAATCACCCCTGTTAATTTACTTGATGTAAGGGAAATTCCATCTTCACTGTACCCTATAATTCCTGCCACATTATCCAGTGCCGTCACGCTACCGCGTATATACGTACCACCGATATATTGTTCTGTATATTCCTCGTATGGCAAGAATCCAACCACACCACCTGCGTTACTACCACGTGCCACTACTTCCGCACCTATAGCCACATCATATACATAGAATCTTGCTGCTCTACCAAAGATTCCACCTGCATTATCATTGCTTGACGTAATGGTAACATCTTCTGCAATATAAACATTTCTTACAGTTGAACGATAACTTGCAGCAACGTATCCTACGACACCGCCTGCATTATAGTCTCCCGATATCTGCGTATCACGTATTACAATATCCTTGACAGTTGTATTGTCTCGATACCAGTATCCTGCAACGCCACCGACGCCACCTGAAGTTTCACTAAAACTAATGCTATTATACTGTGTAATCGTACAATTCAAGACTTCTGCACCGACGATACCTGGGCACTCATAAGAACCTGTAATCCCGCCCACACGATGGGTTCCTGCGATGGTTACATTCTCTACACTCAAGTCATAATAGATTCCATAATAATACATAGATCCAAAGAGACCACCTGTGTTATACGTCGTATTGGATGTATTTCCAGTTGTTATAACACTGCTATTCTTAATGGAAACTATGTTATTCGTATCATTTACACTTTGGGAACCAAAGTATCCCATAATTCCACCAGCAGAACCAGTTGCTACAATGTCGATATTCTCTGCCGACACGTCCTTTAATTGGAATCCAGACGTTACATATCCTGCCACAGAACCCACCTGAGAGTATCCTTTTAGCGTAATATTCGTCACACTAATATCATCCGCTGTCACCATCGTCGAATTGTCTACGGTATTCCCTTGAGCGTATCCGATCAGTCCACCTACGTTGTTGTTATAAGGACAATTAATGGTAATATTATCTCCCTTAATTCTTGTATAACTACCAAAGAGATATGCAGTAATACTTCCTGCGTAGGAACGTGTGGATGTTCCTATCATATCCGATTTAACGGTAACATTCTGAACCGTTACATCCGCAATATTTCCTACGATCTGATAGCAGAGGGCTAGCCCACCACTATAGGTATTATTTCCATCAATCGTCAGTCCATCTATGTTAATATCTGTAAAGTCACCATTTACACTACCTATCAATGTCGCCATAGTTTGGTAAGATGATACGCTATCAAAATTCCCTGCATTATTCAAGAAATCTATTCCACTAATATCTCGACAACTTGTAATCCAGTTTCCTCCTGATTCTGTTGAAGTAATAAAGTTAATGTTGGTGAAGCTTGCATTAACCGTGGTTCCTTCTAGTTTTCCAAGCATCAGGTTCGTAACGGTTGGTGCCGATGTTCCAAAGTCAATCTCTCCAGCTATCTTGAAGTTCTCTACTGACCTAGCATGGGTGTATTCTCCTGTGCTATCATCCTTCATTTCCATATAGTAATTCCAATCGTAAATACTCGTAATGGTATGGTATAAGGATTCTCCATAATTAATCACTGCTGTGAGTGTAGATGCACCTTCTGTCACTGTCATTCGATAGGTGTCATACGCATGGGTATAGCTTGAAGTTGTAATCTGTATACGCACTGATGGATTCCCATACGTATCGACTCCCACTGTATAACTCCATTCCCCTCTAGACGTACTAATGTTACTCGGCGTTTCTGCATAGAGGTCATCTGTCATTGCCATCCCTTCAATATTAAAGGTGATTGTTTTGTTCTCTAATTTCGCCACCAATTCCTCATAACTACTATTGGCATCTGTTAACGTTGCATCTACCGTGTAGGTTCCAGCATTCTTATTAATAGTCGCCGAATTAATGGTTAGCGAAATATCTTCATTTCCAGGTATTGCAATACCTGTATCTTGACCTGGAAGTAGTACATCTGAATCTTGATAATATAGTTTCGGCATTTCCCCAGAAGATAATGTTGAATAATCCCATTGGGAAGCAAAACTCATGGTATCTACCCAAGTTTGTTTTTCGCCTAATTCCGAAGCGGTTAATAATGCTTGTGCATCCCCTACATCCGAGGATGTCATCGCATTGACCGTCTGATCTTCATAAGCGAAGTTCCCATAATAGTAGTTCTTGTAATTCTCATAGAACCCAATGACACGATTTACATACGTACTTCCTGCAAAGATATCTCCAATTGCTAAATTGCTATAAGCTATATTCTCACTACTTCCTGCAATACCACCGACGTTATCTGATATGGTATCAATATCTACATCGCTATAGGTGTTTTCCATTCCTCCATAGCTATGGTCTGCATTTCCTGCGATACCACCGATGTTCTTACCATCACTGGCGATGTTCCCTTGTGCGTAACAATCATAGATTCCTGAGCTATATGCATATCCAACTAATCCACCGATTCCCGTTACACTATTGGTGTCTTTCGCTACAATATTCACGCCCTTGGCGTAGCAATTGGTCACGTAAGAATAATTTGTATACCCAGCTAACCCACCGATTCTTACGGTGTAGGTGCTTCCTTCTAAGGTGATATCCACATTATTCACAGTGGAATTGGTGATATTTCCATTTGCATATCCTATGAGTCCACCGATGGTACCCGAGGATTTTACCGTAATATTCGTTACATGCACATCTTCGATTTCGCTTCCTCTCGCAGAGTAGCGAATAAATCCTGCATATTCGCTTGTAACCGAGGTTTTCCCATCAATGAGCACGTCTTCGACGTAGAGGTTCTTAATACTCGCCGTAGCACTCAGTGTATAGATTACATATGGTTTCTCTACGTTCTCTAGTGTAATTCCTGAGATGGTATACCCTGCTCCATCAATCTTGCCTGTGAAAGACGTGGTACTAGCATAATTGGATGTAGAACCATTGATCATAACGGAACCGATAGTCTCTGTTCCACTGAATTTGATATTGGTAGTCAGACGGTAGTTCCAAGTCATCTTACTATTGATACTAATCCAATCTGCCACAGAGCTTACTGATTTATAGAATTCAATATTCGAAGTGGTGTAATAATCTACTACCACATCTTTCGTAATACCACTATTACTATAGGTGAATCCTGTCACGTCATATGCACTTAAGTATGCTTCCTCATTCGTGTCACTAGACACTGCTACCGTAAGCACTACGTCGTAGAGTCCGTCGTCTTGCATCCCTTGGCTTGTAACTGTCGTCACTAGACTCTCAATGCTTACCTGCGTAATCTGGTATTCCTGTGGATTCTCCATCCGGAGCGTAATGGTACCAGAGTTATTGTATATGGTACTACCCTCTGTGAATCCATCCGACACAATCTTCGGTGTATTGGATTGATTCTCTATTGGAAGGGTTCGATATTCTTGATGCTGTTGCATACAAGTTGGCCAGTCTAAACGAGGATAGTATCCCATGGTTACACTGCCTTCTATGTCAAATGCATCTCCTAAGACACTGGTCTGCCATGCCGTATCACTCAACATCGAAACCGTTGCTATCTGTGTTTTATCGTAGGAACTATGTGTCGTCCCATATGTACTCCCTGCGATACTCCAGATATTCTTACTTGCTGTCGAACTAATCGCATCACGGTATATTGCCCAACTATCTGTATTCGTAGTGGTCTTCTTATAGTCCTCGTATAGATAAAAGTCTCCGATGTGGTACATTCCATTGGTCGACCCTGACCTATCGTAAGAAACAAGTGCATACCCATAGACTGAACTATACATGCTATCTGCATCTTCATAATAGGTATCAAAAGTACTGTATATATTCTGAACAGTTGCATTAGAATACGTTTCTGCTACCACGCCTCCTGAATATGTAATCTCATCCTTATAAATCACTGCTCCCCCATTGGTAGTATAGATATACCCATCTTGTACGGTACCTGAATGTACAGTGCGACAAACCAATCCACAGTAAGAATGATTAAAGCTAATATCTCCACCTAGCTCAATTACAAAACTCTGCACTGTCCCATATTGGTTATACGTGATGAGTGACCGCGATGTGGTTGGGGTCTCAATATTTCCTACGGTTCGAAGCAGAAGATTCTCGATGGTTCCATAATTCGACAGAACTATTGGAAATACGTACCCACTAGCATTCTCGAATACTAGGTTCTTAATGACAGCTGTTCTTCCTAGTGTATTAATAATATATGGATAACTAGAATTATATGTAGAAGTTGTTATAGTATGTCCGTTAAAGTCAATGGTTCCATAGAATGCCATGTTATAATAGGTATCCACGGAGAAATCTGCCATCACTAGGAAGTTGGAATATGGGAAGCGATAAATCTTACTAAAGTCTCCCGCATCGTTCACGATAATATAGGCACCGTCTGTACTAAATGTCTCACTGGTCAGGGTAATCTCTGCTCCTTGGAAGATCGCTTTTACTGAGACACGATAACTACAATTCGGGTCTAGATATTCTAGATAATCCATAAACCCATAGTAACCATCTTCCCCTGGTGTCATCTCTATCACACGTCCGCTGCTATCTGTTACCTCGCTATAGTCTTCTTCATCTGCATTGATTGCATCAGAGCGCTCTAATACTACTGTTACTGTAGAATTCCCAGCATCATCTAGTAAGTATTTATTCTTATCGTATACATTGATATCTGCCGACATCTCGTATCTTACGCCATTACTACCTGCTGCATCTGCTACTTTGTACATCTCGAAATTATAGGAATAACTCATACTGAATGAGATATAGTAGATATTCTCTGGAATTACGAATTTCGTACCACGTACCCATCCCAATTCGTATCCTACGCATACAAGATCCTCGTTAAATAGATAGATATAAGACTGTAGTCCAGAAGTTGTATGGGATCCATTAACATATCCTGTGTAAGTGTACACATCCCCTGGCGTAACTGCTAGTTTTTCTACCGTATGATAGGCGGTACTAGTTGTATACGCTCCTGTTGAAGGAGTACTCGTGGAACAGTTAGATACAATCGTTCCTTCACCATTAATCACAACTTCGCTTTCGTCCGTATCATTTGCTTCTATATGCACGATTGGCTCTTCCTCTGCCAATGTATACCCATAGAGTTTGAATCCCCATGTGGTAAGATAGTCTAGATCTCCCAGCCCAATACGAATGTATTTCGCTGTATCTGGGATTACCTTTAAGATAACTCCTCCTGTCTCGTAGTCTAAGTAATCATAAGAAAGTGAGTTATAACTAGAGTCATAGAAGTATACGTACATGGTATTTGGTATCAGGCTATTTGTCTGGTAATTGGTCGTTGGTTGATATTCTAATTCGATTACATCATAGCCACTCGCGAATTCTGTGATATCAATGTAATTAGTATAGCGCGCATCGGTTTCTGTGGATGAAATCAGCGCCCATTTATCATAGGTGCTTGCATTATAGTCCCCTGCATCAGTCTTTGCTATTTCAGTTGCACACTCTTCACCTGTCATAGAAAAGATTGCCTCTGTTGTGCGATTGTCATAGATATATTCAAGGTAGTTCAGCGTAATCTCAGCCTTAATGTCACTACCAGCCTCTATGATATACGTCGCTAATATCTGCTCTGCCTTATATGCCGAATATCCGACATCGTTGTTATATGCCAGTGCAACAACTTCTATGGTGTATTCAATTCCTGTGATTAAATTCTCAAAGCGAACACTTGCTGGGTCATCTGCTACGTATACTGTGGCTTTTTGTAGCAACGCGTCCCCTTTGTAGAGACGTACTTCTACTACTCCATTCCCTGTTACTGTGCCATCCACGTCTGTGATATCGAAGTTAATAAATTCGATCACATCATTTGCAATAAAGGAATCATCCATAGAGATTATTGGATCTAATTTCTTCGTTTGGAACTTGGAATTGCTTAAGATGACTGGAATCGTATATTCTATTCCACTCTTAATAACGATGGCTTCATAAGACATCGTATGAGAGGTTGATGTATTTAATGTACCATCTGCCACTGTCACAACAATCTGAACAGGAGTTGAATAAGATTCTGAAGTTGTGCCATCCGCATTATCTGTCGTATACGTCTGTATCATAATCGCTTCCCATAAGGTCTTGCCTAAGAAGTCTTCTCTCTCTCCTGCTAACTCAACCGTCACGCCACCTTCTGACATGACTGGTACCGTTCCAGTGTCACTATTGTATTCATATCCTTCATCGCCCATAGTATGCTGGCTTAGTTCGGTCTCTTGTAACGTCACCGTAGACTTCACCGTATTCGTACTTGAATCTGTCACACTAATTCGAATCTCATCCACAAGTGGAAGTACTTCTAGCGTAGAATCATCTTCTATGGTGAATCCAAGGTCTGCACTGGTATCACGTACATCAATACTTTCTGTCTCAATACGAATCGTACCTGAGGTAATGGCTGCCGTATAGATTTTGTCACTACCGAATAACACATCTGTCTTGTTGGCTATGACTTGTGTTGTTGGGGCATCTGGCTGTGGCGCATAATTGCCATAAACACTGAACGTGTATGTCCTTGCAAATGCCAAAGACTCTAATTCTAGGGTATATGTTTTCCCATTTGATGGTTCCGATAAGGTCAATGCATTATTGGCTCCACTCGTAAGGGTCGACCCGTCCCCCCATTTTCCAGAAAGATATGCTGTCTCCCCTGCTGTATTTGTTGCGATTAGTTGAAGGTCTGTTGGAACACCATTTACCGTCTCTAATGCGCCATCTTCGTCTTTGACTGTGATGCTAATGGTTAGTTTATCCGTAATATTTTCCACTTCATCGATGGTAATCGTCGGTTGTGTCTTTGCTGTAAATACACTTCCTTGACACGATTCATTCCCATTGACGCGCAAATTCAACTCATTTCCATACTTATCTTCTGCTGTTACTGTATATTTATGTTCTGAATTACTCAATAGGGAGGCCACACTGGATGTAAATGTGGTGCCACCCTCTTCCATCGCCTTCTTAATGGTGGTGGAAGTAATGGTAATTGGATCATCATTTTCAAATGTAAAGATTAATTTCGAGATATATGGCAATACATTTAATTTAAAGTTATCGAAATCGTCCTCTTCGTATCCCACTTCTGGAGTCACGTAATCCGAGTCATTCACTACATAGAGATGATCTAGTGCCATTCTATCTGAATACGTTGCAAATTGTGCATCAAATGATAGTTCAATAGTTGACAAATCTCCATCTTCGATGGTCTGTGTACTAATGGTATAGAAATCAGAAGTAACATATTTCGTTGTGTATGTCTTTATTCCAGTTTCTTCGTCTTCTACTTCCATGGAATAACTATATGTAAATTGAATATATAGTTCTGTATCTGGCTCTAACCCACTAAGCGTAAATTCTTGCGCCGAGTAGTAGGTCTTTCTCATCTTTGCAGAACCGCCCACATAACTAGTACCACTGTAGACTTCCACGCCTTCGTCGTTAATCGTAGCGTCTCCTACTCCAGTAATCTTACCATATATGGTAACTGCCACGCCTCGACGAATGGTTCCACTGTTGTCTAGAATATTAAGGTCTCCATGGATTGCATACGCCCAGTCATCTAGATTATTAATCGATACCACTGGTTCTTGGTACTCTGGTTCTGGGCTTTCTCCGTCCCCTTCACCTGCTAAGCCTGAACCTTCGCCCTCTTCTTGGCTACCTTCTTGGTCTGCACCATCTCCCGGCATACTATTTTCTGAATCTGAAGTGTCTTTGTCATCTTCATCTTCTTGCTCATTCTTATCATCTTCAGAACCTGCTGATCCTGCTTGGTTATTACCCGCACTATCTTGGTCGTCTTGCGGAACTTCTTCTGGAGCAGCATCCTCTGCATCTTCATCATCTGTCCCATCTTCTGCATCGGATGCATTGGAATTGTCATCCCCTGAAGATTGCATCTTTATGCTTCCCGCATCATCATCATCGATGTTCAGAATATCTAGTATTTCCTCGATAATTGGCTGCGCATCTCCGCCATCTTCTTTGAGTGCAATTGCCTCGCTTAATAAGCCTAATGCTTCTAGAAAATCTGCGTAATCAAATATATGCTCACCAATCGTAATGGTTGCTCCATATACTTCTCCAATCGAGGTGTACACTAATGATCCATTAGAATACTCGAAGAATCGTACATCGGTCTCTTGAAACTTCACAATACTATTTACTGGAATTGTTGTTTCATATAATTGATTCTTAAATACCATTGTCTGGGCATTCATATAAAGACCATTCTCTAACGCCACAAGATAGAAATCATCGGCATCTGCTTGAGAAAGGTCCTCATTATATGTATTTCCGTTTGATAAGAATAATCCATTATACGTATCTAATAACTGGAATTCATCCGTTACCAGTGTATAGTTGTTGTTGAAAAAACTTAACCCTGTTCCATTGTTAATGTACATTGGATATGATAGGTCTATTGCCGTCTTTGTATTGTAGTCATAATCGCTCAAAAAAGACGAATATATCATGCTATCTGCTTCTAATTTGTGCAAAGAAACAGACTCACTGCTATCTTGAGACATGGCAGACGTCAAATTTGTTCCAGATTCTATAACATACCCTTCACTCGTCACATATGCAACACTGGGATTTATCAGCACTGCTATAGTTGCGCAGCTCAATAGCACTCCGATTAATATAATTAGTTTTTTCATATTGACCTCCTATGAGAAACACCTACTCTAGCATACTGTCTAGTAAATCTGGGCGTGTAAATAATAGTCTTTTCTCTCCGTTAAAATCTTCATACATGTCACTTAATACACTTACCGTGTAATCTCCTGACGATGCGGTTGCTACTACTTCTGTACTTGGTACCTCCATCATGAATTCCTTAGATTCATAATTAAATGTGGTTACCTGAAATTGAAAAATTGCTTCTATGTATGACATTGGTGTTATATCTATCTTGTATCCATTAAATTCCACTGTCATATCTTCTAAGAATATATAATAGTCTTCCCCATCATAGAGGAATCCTCGATTCAATTCACATTCCTTATTGCCATTTACTGCGAAAATTCCTGTACTGCTTACCGTAATCTCTGTAAATGCATCTATTCTAGCAAATATTCCATTCCTTGGATCATAATACACCATGTCCACAGGTATGATAAATTTGTTGTCATCTTCTTGATAATATGCAAGCGAAGTGATTTCTCTTGTCCCTGTACTATCTGTAAACTGTTGGTCTCCATCTAGTACTCTTGTCAAATATGCTCCGTCTTCTACAAGGTATCTTTGCCCTGCATAATATTGAACTGTTGATCCTTCAAATGTATATTGGTTATCTTTATTTATAAACATAAACACTAAAACCACTACTAGTACTATTCCTAAGACAAGTAGTGGAATTATGATGAAACTACTTTTATTTTCCATGAGAAACGGTTTCGTTATTTTTATTTTTTTCAATCTTTATACTCCTTCTGCTGGAAATCAAATCTATTTCTGTAAAAAAAATGTAGATACTGTATAGTATTATTAGGATAGCTATTAATACGTATATTGATAAATATGTAGCTTTTAACTCAAAAGCTCTGATGTAGCTACACAAAATATTGGCAGCTAATACTCCTACAAATTGTACTGCGATACTGACTGCATGGGTAAGCACTTCCAACACATTAACATTAATCAGTAGGATCCCAACGCATGGAATCAATAAAAATACATAGTGCATTGCTTCTAATTGTGTAAACGCAATTAAATAAAAGCTTATGGTTAATAACTTCACCCATACACATGCCAACTTCACCGCAAGTGTAGAATTCAATTCTACAAATATACTGTAATAATTAAAATTCTTTTTGTTGAACCATAGTCCTCTGCTCTTTGCTAATATAAAGAAAAATGCAGCAGTTGTTACTGCTAATATTGCTATAATACAAGGAACTAGGGGCTTGATTGCGTAGAAATTCAATAAAATAATATCACTTATACTCACAAGTTCCCTCCGTCCTCTTCTTCATCGTCTACGACGTTCTCTGCTTGATTCTCTAGTAGAATAGTAAATTCATTGTATTGATGCTTATAGAATCCTTTGATATTCTCATAAATCACTTCGTCATCTCTTGT
The DNA here is from genome assembly GCA_044425815.1 of Eubacteriales bacterium. Taxonomy (GTDB): domain Bacteria; phylum Bacillota; class Clostridia; order Lachnospirales; family Lachnospiraceae; genus CAUPWF01. The sequence continues at coordinate 12,482 of JAWXVA010000031.1, read as the reverse complement.
TAGAAATACGATCTTTCCTTCTACTTTTCCAAGCGTTGGAACATAATCTTCCATGATAAGAAGTCCATATTCTTTACTTTGAATACGAATTCCTCTAATATTCTGTAATACATTCATCCCTGCATCATAATCGATAATACGTGCAGTAATACTGCCACTTGGGGTAAATTCGTTATCCATAAGTTCCACTCCTTACATCTGTCTTATCTTATTATTCCTATCCCAGCTATCTTCTAAGTGCTGTAAATGGTCCAATGTATGTGAATTCACTCTCTTCAATATCATCATATGTTCCATCTAAGATTAGTTCCACGTCATCTAACACATCTTTGATTTTAACAAATTCTCCTGGTATTCCTGTATACTGCTCAGCAACGAACATTGGTTGAGAGAAATAGTTTCTAAGTTTTCTTGCTCGGAAGAATGTGTTATAGTCATCAATTGATAATTCATCAATCCCTAGCACTGCTACAATCTGCTCAAGTTCTTCATATCTTGATAAACATCTTAGGGATTCTTCTACTAGTTCAAAATGTCTCTCTCCAATAACTTCTGGGTCAATAATATTGGAACTTGTTGCAAATACGTTAATCGCTGGATACAGACCTTTCTCTGCCACCTTACGATCTAGTACTACCTGGCCATCTAAGTGTTTCGAAATTGCGTGTACCGCTCCATCTGTCATATCATCGGCTGGAATGAATATCGCCTGGAATGATGTAATGGATCCATCTTCTGTAGAGTTAATACGCTCTTCTACTTCACTGATTTCTGTAAGTAGTGAAGGCGCATATCCATTATCGATTGGCATTCTAGCTAACTCTGTTGAAATTTCTGAGTTCGCCTGTACCATACGGTAAATATTATCGATAAATAATAATACGTCTTGTTTCTTCTCATCTCGTAAGTATTCTGCTAATGTAAGCCCTGTGTAGATGGCACGGCTACGGCTCATCGCATTATCTCCCATTTGTCCAAATGCCATAGAGATTTTATCGAATAAGTCTGCTTCTTTCATCTCATCGTATAAGTCACGTCCCTCACGGCTACGTTCCCCGATTCCTACGAATACAGAATTGGACTCAAATCCTTTGTATAAGTTATTAATTAATTCTTTGATTACTACTGTCTTACCTACTCCTGCACCACCTAGTAGACCCATCTTGAATCCTTTTCTCATAGGTGCGAAGAAGTCTAATACTTTGATTCCAGTCCATAAGATTTCTCCATTAATATCGATTTCACTCATACTAAGGGATTTATCGTATATATTTCTTGTACGAACATTTCCTTCTAACTGCGTTTCATCTATTAATGCTCCGTATGGACTGAACACATGACCTAGAATCTGATCATCATATGCCACTTGGATTCCACCTGGTGCATAGAATACATCCATTCCTCTTTTTAGTCCATTTGTCATAGCAAAGCTAATTGCGGATGCAATATCTTTCGTAATCTCTGCTATCTCAAACCACATCTTCTTGCCATCGACTACGATGTACACTAAGTCTCGAATGGAGAGGTCTGTATCACTTTCTAAAAATATATCCACTTTTAGGCTACTTACGGAAACAATTTTCCCAATGCAACTATCGCCTTCCTTTGCCTTTACTGAATTCATATCGCTCATTTCTATATCCTTACCCCTTCCAGTTATCGTCCTTTAAATGCTTTTTGCTTCACACATCCATCGATGGTTTTTTGGAATTCTTTCTGATTCTTTTCTTTGCGTCGTTGTTGTAATTCTTTCTCTTCCATCTCATCAATCTTCTTGAGAGATTCTGTTGTTGCACTCTGTCTCATGGTATTCTCTGCTGCATATGCACTAGCAGATGCAATCTTCACTTGATAGACTAAGTAAGAGATTATCAACTCTTGTAGTAATTCCACCACGTCGCCTTCTATCATAAAGTCTGTATATTCGCCTTTTCTGCCCTGATTCTCATTTGCTTCTAGCGGATATATTTTCTTCTCTACTTGCCCAACCTTACTTAAATTAAAGAAATGATTGTAGCAAATATAGATTTCTGACCACTTCTGCTCTCGTACTGCCACTTGCAGAATCTTCTTTACTTCCTTGAAATTCTCTGTGAATTCTTCTTGTGTCATATATAATTTATAGACTTTGCCTTTTTTTAACTTCTTCCCTACGATTACCTTCTCGCTACTATCATCTTGTGCAATTCGTGACGATATGGAAGAGTTGACGCTTCCACAAAAACCATAGTCTGATCCAATATAAATCTTCAGTGCTGGCAGATTCGGATTTGGATTCTTGATTCTCTTGTCATTCCTTAGGTTCTTGTTATTTGCAATGATACTCATCATATTCTCTAATTCGTCTGCAACTGCTAAATATTTCTGCGCCAAGTTCTTTGAGGATTCAACACGTAGTAAAGCATGGAAGTTCATTACTTTCACAACTGCTTTAACATTCATATGCTATCTCCCTCCGTTTAAGGTTGTTACCATGCTAATCATCTCACTTGTTGTCTTAACAGCAAATTTATGTTGATTCAACATCTTAGAAATTCTTGCTCCTCTATCCATTAATCGCTTCATGCTCTCGCCCATCTCATCTGCGTTAGCTAGTTCGAATATTTCTTTTTGCTCTAAGTAAGAAAGTAATTCCCGGCGAATCCCTGGTCCTATTTGCTTGATTTCTTGTGTTTGAACAGCGCCACCTAAGCGAGATACGGATAATCCATAGTTAATGGCTGGTTTCTGTCCTTTCTCAAAATTCTTAGCCGATAGCACAATCTGACCATCTGTGATTGAGATAATATTGGTTGAGATATAGTCTGTAATATCTCCTGCTTTTGTTTCACAAATAGGAAGAATCGTAATGGAACCTCCGTCTTTGTGTTGACAACCTAATTCTAATAGTCTTGAATGTGAATAGAAAATATCTGGTGGATATGCATCACGTCCAGGTGTTTTCCCCATAAGTAGCGCCATCTCACGACATACATCCGCATGACGTTTCAAATCGTCAATTACTACTAGTACATCTTTATTTTCTTTCAAGTACAACCCTGCAATTGATAATGCTGCATAAGGTGTATTTCGAAGTACTGGTGCACTTTCGTCATTAAATGCTGCGATAATCATGGTGTATTCCATGGCTCCACGCTTGAGTAACTGTGCATATAAGTCTTTGATCTCTTTCTTTGTCTTTCCTATTGCCACATAGATACATAGAATATCTTGACCTGCTTGATTGTAAATCGTATCGAGGGCTATCTGCGTCTTTCCTGTCTTTCTATCCCCAATAATTAATTGGCGTTGACCGCGACCGATTGGATAAAGCATATCGATCCCTGTGATTCCTGTATGTAATGGACGATTTACTGTGGATCTTGCCATAATTGGAATGGCTTCCATCTCAATTGGTACATCTACTGTATTCTCAAAGATACGTCCTGATAATTTATCTTCCGCAAAAATATCAATGACATGGCCGATAGAATCTTCAGAATAGTGTGCCATGAATTGTACGCCTGTGGTAACAACCATGTCCCCAATCGCCACTTTTTCTACCTTCTTCGTCAGTGCAATTACTACGTTATTCTTGTTAATTGCATCTACGTATCCTTCGTTATATTGCCCTATCCTTACTTTCTCGAAATAAGCAACACCTTCTAATCCTGTCGCTTCGATAATGTAGTCTCTTACAAGACTAACTTTTCCCATACTATATATGTTCTTATTATCTTTGATTTTATTAATCTTATCTTGTAATACGTCGTTTAATGTTGACATCCCTACCCTATCTCCTTCTTCTGAATCGCATAATCATAAAGCACATGGTCCTTCTCTACTTGTATTCCTTCGCAAATTTCGTCGCTTACAACCACATTAAAGGACTGTTTCTTGTCTATTACAACATTTGGTGAAACATATATGGTCACCTCTTTATTCTTCTTATAAGCTTCTTCTTTCAAAAAGGAATAGAAGTCTAGGCTAAAGAATGTATGATTTTCTTTCAAATAGTGCTTAAGCAATGGCTTGTATTTTTCTTCCAAGCATTCCTCGATACACTCTAATTGATCTTGCTCTGACAGAAATGACATTGCATATATATTGTCATAAGACAATTTCGAAAGTAGGGTAGACGCTAAACTCTTCGGAGTCTTCTCATTCATCTCTGGTATTTCTTTCAGTACGCTATCTAGGTCTGTCGAGAAATTACTTCGGATATCTTGATACATCTCTGCTACCTGTGGAGACAAATAACTCGCTTTACTGATATTCTCAACTGTATTCATGGTTGCAGTTCTCGTCGAGCCAGTATTGCCTTCTTTCTTCTTAGCCTCTACTTTCACTTCACCAGAAGGTGAAGCTTGGTTGTAGCCAAGCTGATCGATGAGCTTTTTCTTATTCTTCAATTCTTGGCTATGTTCTTCTAACAGATAGTCATACAGCGAGGCTAGTTCCATTGTTCGCTTCTTGATATTACGACATGTGGTTTTGCTAATCGTAACAATCGCAATGCTCGTAAATAGTATTAATCCTAACATAACAACTACTGTTGCAATATATATGTATACCATATTCTCTCTCCACTATACGCTTAGTAACGGATTGGCGTAGATTAGTACAACTGCTACAGCCAATGCAATAATTAAAACGCCTGCTAATACTAATGCCACCATCAACAAGCAATGTAATACATCACTCTTTGTCTCTGGATTTCTTCCTACTGCTTCTGCTGCTTTACTCCCTGTAATTCCAAGTGCAATCGCAACACCTAGAAATGCGAATCCTAGCATAATGCCAGTTGCTCCCATGATTTCTCCTAATAATGTCTCCATTCCTTATCCCTTCCTTTACGCTATGGTGTGTAGAAACTATTCTTCGTAGTTACTGTTAATAAATTGGTATCCGTTGTCCCATCATACAATACTACTTTAATTGTCTCTGTAGCTTTATATGCATCTAATTGTGTAGTTCCAATTGTCAATGTGTATTTGAAACTGCTTGTTGCAGCTGTTTTAATATCATCTGTGGTTAATCCTAAAACCACTTCTGAATTATCACAGAAAATCAACTTGATATCATAATCTCCGCTACTGCAGAACGCAATATTCTCAATGCTAAGTGTTCCCGATACCACACTTGCCGTAATGCTATCTATGGATAGTTTATTTACTTGGCTCATGGTTGTTGTTTTGAAATAATCTACACATTCACTAACAACTGTACCATCATCCAGCTCATAATCATGTGCTAACACTACGTAGTATACGGTGCCTGAATCCAAACCACTAAATGTGTAATCGTCATCATACAACTGAATGGATGCTCTCTTACTTTCATCATAGGTCGACCAGTAGTTCGCAACCTCTGTTTCTAGTTTCGTCTCAGTATCAAATAAGTCATCTACGGTAACTCCTGCTGCTGTTAAATCAGAGTCCTTGTGCACTTCCAAATATACCAATCCTAATGTTGCAAATGGATCCACAAATGAGAAATCTGCTGTTAAGCTACTGCTTGTGTAGGAATTCACGGAATTAAGCATCAAGATAGACACAACATCTGTATCTTCTGATGTACCTGCTGTACCACCGGATCCACCGGATCCACCGGATCCACCAGTTCCACCGTCTCCGCCGATTCCACCGATTCCGCCAGTTCCACCGTCTCCAGCTTCTCCACCTGTTCCGCCAGTTCCACCGTCTCCGCCAGCACCGCCGTCTCCACCTGTTCCGCCGTCTCCACCATCTCCACCTTTGATTGTCACTTCAATGGTATCTGGTGTCTGTTCGTCATCTATTTCTTTGTTGATTGCAGAATCGTAGGTATTGGTACTACCCAATATTTTCTGCATGTCTATTGTCTGATTTGCTATTTCTAATAATTCTTGGGCGATATCAAATGTAACATCTCCTGAGGTAACAATGGTTGGTTGGGTTGTCTTCAAGCTCATATTTTCTGATAAAAGATACGCATTTCCTACCACATCTAATACCATGTAGAGATAATTATTGGCAGTGAAAACATCATCTGTATCACTAATATCACTTCCAATCAATATATATCTTCTATCTGAAAGCTTAATGATTGATGGCTCATCATAGTTGGAATACACATTTCCATCCTCTACTGAACTTACATTCCCTGTAGCATCAATCGCATATCCTCCACCGAATACTTGTATTCCTTCACTTGTATACGCAATCGTATTTGTTCCGAGTGCGATGCGTTCCCCGTCTGACATACTAAGATAATATTGACCCGTACTTAATTCTTGAGACAACACCCCATCTGAGCTCAGCTCAATCGGGGTATTGACATTATTATAAATTACACTACCTGCTGCGATTACCGAATCCCCAGGTCTATTGGCTACTGTATCAAATGCGAGGTAGCTGATGCCTGCTACTGTCAGCAAAATCACACCTGAAAATATTCCCAAAAAGGATTTTGCCATCTTATTTATTTTTCTTACTTTCATATGCTAGCATATCCTTTCTTAGTTGTAGTAGTAGTTTGAACTGAATGCATATTCCTGCATTCCTTCTTTCCATAGTTGAATCGTAATCGTATAACTACCTTTTGATACTGACTCTGGAATCTGATATGTGAAGATTGCATATCCAGCCGAGTCAGATGTTAGTGCAAACATCTCATCTGCATTCGTCGTTGAACCAGTCACGTCTACCCCTGTAAGGGTTGTATTATCACGTCCTGAAATGGTATATCGAATCTCGTCAAAGTACTGTGTAGTGGTTGTCACGCCATCTGCATCTGTATCCGAGATTACTACTCCATAACTCTCTTCTAGAATCAATTCAAAGCAAGCACTCGCGTTAATTGTTATAATTGCCTTATCTTCATTAATGTATAGATTCTCAGAGTTGGTCGTAATCTGTGATCTATTCGCAATCGAGTAATTATCCTCTACGATATCCATATTTGTTCTATTTTCTCCAGAATTCGATCCATCTGTATACCAAAAGCTATCTACTAAATTAATAAGATTCGAGAAATATACTCCACTTGCAAAGTTACTGGTGCTAATAAAATATTCTTTCTCTTGTTCTGTCGTTATATCTAATTTAGTCGTATCTCCTGCAACTGTTGCAATTGGATAACTGGTTCCATCATGCACATCATCATATACGCTGTATACATACATCTTATATGTTGTATTTGCTTTCATGATATTCGCTTCTGAACTTGCCCCTGTCAAATACGCTTCACTCAGTACAAATTTCTGTTGCACTGTGCCCGAATAGAATACTTGGTTGTCATAGCTAGTATAAATACGTTTATCATTACTATCTGTAAATCGAACGACGTAAGGAGCCCCATTTGTATCCGAAATACTATCATCTCCCATAAGTGAGTACTGTCCATCCATAATTGATACAAGGAATGATAAGCTATCTTTTGTTGCTTCATCTACATAGATTAATGCCCCTACCGATCCTACGGATGTAATCGTAAATGGAAGCATTACTTGCTTCTGGTTGCTGGTGTCCGAGCTTCCAGATAAGTCCGCTGTAATTACTAGATAGTACGTGCCACCAGGAACCAACGCTTCTCTCGCCTCATCTGGCGTCAAACTTATGGTCACATTATTCGAATAGTATAAGCTACCTACCTGAAGTATATTGTTTGCCACCATACTTGCATAAGATAATGCAGGCGTTGCTTGCACCCCATTACTATCCGTATTAATCGTATAGCTGCTACTTCCTGTAGCGGTAATATCTGAACTGTTATAGATATCGTACTCTACTTCTACTCCAATATATTCATTTAACGAAAATGAAAACTCAAGCGCTTTCTCCAAATAGCTATCATTTCTATAATAGACGCCATTTTGATCGGCTGTTAACTGGATTCCGTCTATTGTATAGAATTCATATACTGCTTGTGCTGCAGTATCTTTATCAATCAGTACCGTTTCTACTGAACCTGATGTCGTATCGACCCATGCTGTATATGCAATATAATACATCGTATCTGCATTTAATCCGTCAATTACATAAGTATCTGTACTACTAGTTTTATCACAAGTGAACTTTCCTGTGGTTTCATCAATCGTAACAGTCAGACTTGCAACCTCTCCCGAGTTATCATTCTTTATAACTCTTTCGCTTTCAACGTTATTCATCGCTGACGTTTCATTCGTGTAAATATACATTGTCACTTCTTTTGTTCCACTAGTTGTCTCTGTAATCTCACTGTGTCCCGTCACTTCAAAAGAATAGATTTCAATTCTATCTACTGCTTCATTATCTGATATTTCTCCTACTGTAGGTACAATTGTGTCTAATGTTGCTGTATCACCTCCACTGAAAGACAGCGTATAGGTTGAAACTCCTTTTGGGATAACATAGTATGAACTTGGACTCTTCAAATCTGTGCTTTGATTGTCTAACACTCCGTAGTGACCCAAGGTAAAGTAACGTGTCAACGTAGCTGTTGTGCTTGTTAAGAATGAAAATACCGTTCTTACATAAGTCTCTCCTTCATTCGTTGCCCGCAAATAATCAATAAAATCTTTATCATATGTCGATGATGACTCTTGTAGTAATCCGCCACTCATATCGTACTTGAGTGAATTGGCTCCCACATAATAAGCTCCATATTCATAGGTTACTACATCGTTATCAATTGTGTTAGTACGTTGTAGTGCGAATTGCTGATCCTCTGTTTTTAAGTATGACCATCCTTGACTACCTGTATCGTAGATAACTTCCGCTTCCACCTTGAATTCTTTATTAATATATTCATTGCCCAATTGCGCCGTAGAGAATATAACCTTTGAGCTGAACGTATCCGTTGTTATTCCAACATAGAATGTCTTAGAATCTGGTGCCTCACTATCTGTCGTCACTGTAGGAGAGAAAGTCAGCCTCATCGCCAATGCTCTACTCGCAAGATCTTCCCGTGGTCCTGAATTTAACGTTTGCACGTCTCCTAATGTAAATACGAGGTAGTTTTCATCCATATATGACGCATCCATAGTCACTGAAACCATATTCTTATAGTTCGTACTATTAAATAAAGTCTCATAATCAAATTCCACTGGTATCTGTGTTAAATAGAATGGTTCTTCTGTATAAGTCTGACCGGATAACGTCTGCAAAATCGTATCATACAAACTCGACTTATCTACCACATAATCTTGAATATCAACCACTGGAGTTAATACGGTTTGTTCGGAAGCATTCTGTTTTACCGAATACGGTAATGTAATACTGAACCAACCAGTTGTGAGTTGATTCCCCCCAATATTTTCGAACGTCTCTCCTCCATTTGCATCTATATATTTAATCTGCGTAACCGAACCTGTTGTGCTAATTGTTCCATCGATATCATCATACGAATAATGAACTGTAACCGTTCCATTCACTGCGTCTGTCTCATACACATATGTATAGAATTCTGGAGACGCTTTCGGTGCAGACATCATTCCTGAGTTTAAGATATAAGCTACACCCTTTCCGATGGTGGTTCCAAGCTCTTGCCCGCACCCATACTCGTTCATATATCCACTGTAATCACTTCGTGCATACGGATACGTATAAGTCATGGCCGTTCCATCTGAGGTATTGGTTGTATATTCTGCTGTATATGCGAATATATATCGATATCCCCTTGTAAACGTCGTACCACCCTTATAGATGTAATAATTCCCTGATGTGGTCGTTCCTTCTACTGGATCACTTACAAACTCCACATCATCGAAAAATACCGCAATCATCGGCACCGTATCGCTGGATGTACTAATCGGTAAGGTAATCTCTCTGATAGTAGTAGCTCCATCAACAATCGGATCATTTCCTGTAGTTACCGCATTATAGAATTCGGTATATTCATAGAGATAATACGTCACTGTTTTTCCTAAACGTTGGCTATTGTCATATTCTGATTCAATTCGATATCCAATGATGGTATCATCAGGAAGGTCTGAAGCGTACTTTGCTCCAAATTGTGTCGCTTCACTATTATATATTGGTGTTGAGGTCACTCCCATTGTTGGATCTGCAAGCAAATCTGGCGGTGTCGCTACTGCAGTGATTACCTTGGAGCTTGGGGTAATATCATCAAATGCATTCTGGTATCCCAACTCACTAATAGAATAAGAATCATCGACTACTTCTGAGATTACCATGGTATAACTAGAGTCACTGTCAAGGTTCGGTAAGTTGAAGTTATCTTCTGTTATTGTAACTCCACTTACAGCTGTCGTCGTCCCATCATCCGCAACCTTCGTATACATATTCTCTAAATCGGTATCCGTATAGTAACTGGTTCCCAACGGTTCCTTGGTACTACCAGTTCCTTTATATAATTCTACTGTTACACGTCCCTGTATTAATTGTTCGTACACATAGGCCTCATCTGCACTGTCAGAATCTCCATCACCTTGAATCGTTAATACGATGTTCTGACTGATTGTGTTTGTTGTATTGTCCGCACTTGAAAACGTTACAGCAATTGTATTCGTATCCAATGTACGGAAACTAACCGTACCTAATTCTCTCTTTACATAACCGTTCGTATCTTGTAAATCAATATATCCACTAAGGGTAATGGTATAATTTGTATTATTTAACAAATTGTCAAATTCTACCCCCACGTAGGCGTAGTTCGTATTCCCTTGACTGGTGTAAGTGATTGCATAGTCATCTACCGCAACTGTTCCCGTTGTATTTTCATCTTTAATTGTAATAGACTTGTTAATTACTTGGTCTGCATAAATATCCACAGTAAGTTCTTGGCTATTGCTAACCTTTAATTGCGAATTGCCTGTTAGCGCAATCTGTATCGTACCAGTTACTTTATTGTAACTCGTAATGTCGTAATCATCTTTCCATGTTACCTTTGGCAGAGTAGTTCCCTCAGTAGTAATGTGTTCACTTGTTCCCACATTATATGTCACTGTCTTCTCATTATCGTAGAAATAAAGCTCTACCTCAAAATAATATTCTGTATCTGCTGTAAGATAGAATGTTACTGGCTCCACATCCCCTGGATAAAGGGTCTTGCTCGATTCCACTGTTCCATCCGCTTTATATGCCGTATAAACATACTTCACTGTACCACTATCAATATCAGTAATTTCTGGTCTATAAATCTCATACGCACCTGTTACACGGTTATAATTCGCAGTAACACCATACGCAATTGTTGTATCCCACGTAGGACTCTCTTTGAGGGTTAACATAGATACCTCTTGGTCACTTATCACACCATTCACTATGGCTCTCGCTACGTATTCGGTATTAGAACTTAATCCTGTAAATGTATATGTCTGCGTATCTTCCCCTGCAAAGGAAAGGGTGGTTGTATCCACGAAATTACTTGCGTCACCGATAGACGAGGTTGTAAAGCTTTCGTTCTGTGCAGCTGTCAATAAATATACTTGAACATCACCCAAAGCACTCACTGCCGATACATCTATCGTCACCGAGGCCTCTGTAGAATCTGTATGTGCGATCTGTAACCCTGTAGAATCTGTATAGAACGTTCTTCCTATAAATTCTCTTGAGTAAATCACATCATTCAATGTGTAGTATGCATTTACAGATAGTTTATATTCTGTATTTGGCTCTAACGGATTGTCTTTTGTAGAGAATGAAACACCTACTGCTGTACGGAAGTTAATTCCTGTGTATGCCTCATCATAAATATTATATAGGCTATCTGTTTCGTAACATGCGATTACTTCTCCTGTTGCTACATTCGTAATTGTAATATATCCGTCATATGCATCACTTGCAATCTCAAGAGCTTCTGCACCGCCCCCTACTTCGATACTAGCTTGCAATGAAGTCTCTGTAATCTTCCATTCACTAATTGTCATAGTTGGAAGTGCTGTATTTGTACTACTTTCTACAGTGGAGTCAAGACCTTTTGTTCCGTTCGCTCCGTTAACACCTGAATTCCCCGAACTACCTGTCGCTCCATCTTCACCTGCTCCGCCAGATTCACCTGATGTCCCTTCTGCTCCATCTGTACCTAAATTACCATCTGTACCATTTGTACCAGAACCACCTTCTTCTCCATCTTCTCCATCAATCGTCTCAATGGTAATTTCTGGAACAATCTGTCTGCGTAATTCATCTTCTGTTAATACAATATTATCCTCAGCTGTAACAACAAGCTTTGCAATAGAAATCTTATATGTACCGTCATCAATAATCTGAGTAACTGGATTAATCTGCACCCCGCTCTCAGTCTCTATATAACAGTTCTCTGAAATGGTAAACCATTCGTTCTCTTCCGTAAGTAATTGTACGATTCCATCACTTGTAATCGCCACTTCTATAAAACCACTTACTTCTCTTATATCTTCGTCCGAGAAATATACAGATAACGAGTTCGATCGAATCATGTATTTATTGTCTGATAGTTTCCACAAATGATCTCCAAACTCTATATCTCCACTCTCTGTTGCCGCTGTATATGCCGTTCCTGTTGCCGTGATAGGAAGTGTTGCACTTATATAGTAGTTA
>JAWXVA010000151.1:0-4603 GCA_044425815.1 Eubacteriales bacterium | reverse complement strand
GGAGGTAGGTATGAGTAATATCATAGCAATGGGAGTGAAATTAGGTAAAGGATTTCTGGTAGGAGTGGGATACTTATTGATGTTGGCATTAGAGATTGTAAAAATCTTATTATTGGTATGTGGTTTAATCATGAAACTATTTCTAGCATTTGTAAGAGCAGGTACACCATAATTAAGGCAATGTAAGAGGTAGTAGAATCATAAACTGACCTTGTATTACTAATAGAATACTAGTAAAATAGATATAAGAAAGAAATTTGAAATATAAATGCTGAGTATAAAAGATAGTAGCAAGGAGGAATATTATGCAAGGAGCCATAGTAGGGGGAATAACATCATTGATTATTAATGTGATTTCTACGGACATTGTTGAAAAAAAGAATGAAAAATTAGATGAACGTAGAGTAAAAATGTTTGAACATGAAATCACAATATGGATAGAGGAATTTAGCGAAAAGCACGACGGAACAATTATTACAAGTGGTTCTTTTGTTGGGTTTCTAGAGCATCATCATCTACTAGAAGCTTTGTTAGCATATGTCAGTGATATAGAATCAACAACTACAGAGAAAGAATTTATTCGAAATTTAATATGTAAATATAGAGGAATTGAACTATTAGAAAGTTCAATATTATCACCTTTAGACGAATCAATGCTTATGGAATTTTTTACAACAATACTTTGTAAATATAAGAAATTTTTTGAGGGATATTTAAGTAAAGGTGAAAAATATATTGTATCTAGTGTGAATAAAACATTTCATGAAAGTAGTAAGGAATTAAAAAAAGAAATAGAGAAATCTAATACTAATTCTACGGAATTAAATGATAAATTGGACGAAGTGAAAGAACTTTTAAAGGGAAAACAAAAATTATCGGTGAGCCAACAGGATCAGATTTATTATTCGATTAGCAAATTGCTATGGAATGGATATATAACGGAGATTACGAATTTTTTACCATTGATAGAATGTCGAGATAATGATTTGCAAATAGCAATGAATTTAAGTCTCAATTTAATAGTCAGAGATGATGTAGATATATTAAAAGAGGTAGTTGCGCTAGAAACTATAGAGAATGATAGTATTAAAAAGGATATAATCAGAAAGATTATATTTCTAAATGCCGACGATATAGAATTATTTATTTACTTAGAAGCCATTACAGAAGAATCTCAGCTGAAAAACATTTTGAAAGATTTAATTGCGAGGGATTATGAGAGAATAATTCAAATGGAAAGTGAATGTAAATATGGAGTTGAAATCAGAAAGAATTTAGTACAGTCGTTTTATAATCAGGAAGAGTGGCTAATTAGACATATTTTCTTTATGTATGTATATAAAATCAATGCTCTTGGTACTTACGAGGAAATAAAAGAAGTTGTACACCAAGATACCAGTATCATTGAGAAAATTTTATTGTGGAATAAAGCAGGACAAGAAATTGGTCTTTTAAGTAATCAAGATAAATATGTAACAGATGGAAAAGCGCTTTTAGATGATATGGATAATTATGAGATATTTTGTTCGAAGTTGAATTATAAATTCAGAAAAAAATATTATTTCACAAAAGTAAACTGCGCACTTATGATAGAAGCTGATGATAAAACAATTATCAGTTCTATTACACAAGATTTAAAGGAAGATGTTGATATTAAAGAATTAATATTATTATCTTCAATTAAACACGAAAAAGCAGATAAAGAAGATATTTTTGAGTTTTGTTTGAAGAATAATAGATATCTAGCTTTATATCATTATCTGTTACAGTGGAACAAGGAGGTATCTAAAATAATAGATATTTTAGATGATTATAAGTTTATATTCAAATCAAGTTTTCTAATCTTTTGGTTATATGTACAATGTGTAAGAATAGAGATAGGTAAGGAGCAGGCGCTAAAAATTTTGAAACAGTATAATATGTATGAAAATTATTTGGAGTATATGTTAGAAGAATATAGGATATTATCAGATGTCTCAATTATAGAAAATATAATAATAAAACAACAACAGCTTATATTAAAAGTATGGGATGATAATACAAGGGATTTCTTATTGGAATTATTAATAGAACACAATATGAATGATGCGGGAATAGATACAATAAATGGCATGGAATGCATTAGTGCAATCACGCCCGCTAGATTGAAATGCAAGTCACGGTTCTTGTTAGGACAAGGAAAAGAAATAGAGGCACTAGAGGTGTTGATAGAAATTTTTGAAGCCTTTAAAGAGAGTAATTACATTATGAGAAATATAATACATATATCGATCAGTCATAGTCGTGAAATACCGAAGCATATATTAGAATATGCTATGATGAAAAGCGAAGACGAGGAAGTTATATTTGGACTTGCATTAGATTATGAAAGAACGGGTAATTTAGAGGCAAGTCGTTTTCACAGCCTTCGCGCCCTTATTAGATGTGAACCAAGTAATATTAAATTATATTATAAATACATGGATTTAACATTAAAGGCAACAAACTCAGAAACACAAAATGTAAACAGAAGTGATGTAGAAACAACAATCATCATTGTGAATAAGAAGTTAGGAAAAGAAATTATTTATTGTATTCATAATACAGATGTTTTACCAACGGAACCTCATTTTTGGGAAAATGCGATACATATAGGAAAAGCTCATGCAATTAGTATAGGAATGTTCAGAAAGCAAAAGAATGATATAGTTGTTATAAATGAAATAGAGTATACAATAACTAAAATAATGCCGTTAGACTATTTTTTGGTGGCATTGTGCATGCGAAAATTGGAGGAAGAGGGAGGCATTCAAAAATTTCAATTTGTAATGAAAGATGGTCAAATAGATAA
This sequence comes from Eubacteriales bacterium, assembly GCA_044425815.1. Taxonomy (GTDB): domain Bacteria; phylum Bacillota; class Clostridia; order Lachnospirales; family Lachnospiraceae; genus CAUPWF01. The sequence goes on along the minus strand of JAWXVA010000151.1, from coordinate 1,773 downwards.
CCTAGATGAACTCATAACGCTAATAAAGAGTACACAGGGTAATGTAGATACAGTTAATAATTGGCTAGATGATTATGCAAAATTAATACATGGTGTACCAACTTTATATATTCTGCATACAAATACTAGATTTCCATATTTGCAATTTGTATGTAAGATGATAGAAGAGAAAGAGGTAATTGTACGAAACTTATTTAATAATATGAGAGCATCTCATGAGTGTGGCTACATCATGTCTTTGTCTGCATTAATTATGCTGAGAAAGATAGGAATATCTGCAGATTTTCTATCTGAAAATAATGTGGTGATTCCAGCATCTATGAGTCAATGTGTTAAAAAAGACACAGAACATATTATTAATGCTAATGAGCGAGAGCATGTTGCTTCACTAGCAGTATGTAATGATTCATTGATAATGGATGAACTTACTGAAGATGATAAGCAGTATTGGATGAAAGAGGCAGTGTTAATAAATGAATATGTGCAAAAACTTACATGTATAGAAAATAAAAATGAATTAAACATGAAGGAAGTAGAAAATGTTGTACTAAAAGATCTATACGGAATTTCTGATTATGATGCATTTATATTATCAAATGAAACAAAGAGAAAAATTATCGCATTTGAACCAATGGTACTGCAGTTTTGTATTGTGGATGAAGCGATGGTAGGAACGATTGATATCATTAGCTTTTTAATTGAAGTTCAATGCCCAATAATAGATTTGATAATGTTCATGAAGAATATGATAGAATATAGGATCCAAAATAATCTTTCAGAAAGTGTGATTTTCTATATTGTTAAGAAATATGAGGAGTTGGCGGAAGATGAACGTCAGATAGTATTAAATCATTGGTATGAATATTTGAAAAGTGTTGAAGCGACAGAGGAGAGCTATAAAGAATATTTTTATTATTCGTATGCAAGAATAATGAAAGAGAATGAGCTGGATTCGCAGTCTAGCCCAATATTATCATCGTTGCTATATTGTTCATTTGCAGGATTAGGTTATTTCATTGAATATGGTATTAATGAATATGGGGAATTTGAAATTAATCTGGGAAGAGAAACGACCGGTGATGACATGATGGAAAATATTGAAGAGCAAGAAACTAAAGAAAAAGTATTATAAATTATTCAAATAATTAAAATAAAGATTGTAGAAGGAGGAAAATATTGAATTACATACGAGATAGACCATAAGGGGTGTTTCGTATGAACTGAATAAAGAATTAAGTCCTAAGTAAGAGGGATAGGTTTATACGAACACACAAGCCTATCTCTTGGAAGGGATAGGTGAACAGCTTGAAATAGAGCTGTTTTTTTTATGCAAAAAATTAGAAGAGAAAGCAAAATTAAACAATTAGAAAGATAGAGGAAAACAATATGAAAGAAATTTTTGAACAATACGGATCAGTAATCATCGCAGTAGTAGCAATTAGTGCATTAGTAGCAATCATTATGATGTTATTAGGAACAGATGGAGTAGTAGCAGAGGCATTTACAAACTTGATTAATAACTTCTTTAACCAAGCAAATGGGACGATTACAGCAAGTAACGTTCTTGCATTTCCAGGTGGTGCAACAGAAGCTATGGCATTAGCAGCCTAGAACTAGAGGCAAGTCAACGAAATTAACAAAACAATGAAACAAAATAAAACAATAGAGAAAGATAGAGGAAAACAATATGAAAGAAATTTTTGAACAATATGGATCGGTAATTATCGCAGTAGTAGCAATTAGTGCATTAGTAGCAATCATCATGATGTTATT
>JAWXVA010000030.1:0-25326 GCA_044425815.1 Eubacteriales bacterium | reverse complement strand
AACAAAAGGTTGCATGAAAATGCAACCTTTTTGAATGAAATTACCAAAAGTCCGTTGAATGAGGACATACGTATGCATCTGTGAGAAAACAAAGATTGACTTGTATAAATACTTAGTGTAAACTACTTATGTCACTGTGGAGATATTCATATATATGAATTACACAAAATAGTTATAGGAGGGAATTATTATGAAAAAATTATTAACAATGGTATTAGCTGGAATGATGGTAGCATCACTAGCAGGGTGTGGAGCAGCAGATAGCGATGTATATGTAATCGCAACAGACACAACTTTTGCTCCGTTTGAATTTGAAAACGAAGATGGTGAAATGGTAGGAATTGATTTAGATTTATTAGCAGCAATTGCAGAAGATCAAGGATTTGAGTACGAACTTCAATCATTAGGTTTCTCGGCAGCAGTTACAGCTCTTGAAGCAAATCAATGTGACGCAGTTATTGCTGGGATGTCAATTACAGCAGAACGTGAAGAAAAATACGATTTCTCGGAAGCATATTTTGAATCAGGTGTAGGGATGGCAGTTCTTCCAGAATCAGGAATTACTTCATATGCTGATTTGGCTGGACAAACAGTAGCAGCTAAAGTTGGTACAGAAGGCTGTACATTTGCAGAATCAATTGCAGAAGAATATGGATTTACAGTAACACAATTCGAAGATTCATCAAGCATGTACCAAGATGTATTAGTAGGTAATAGCGTTGCTTGTTTCGAAGATTATCCAGTAATGGGATATGAAATTTCAAGAGGAATGAATCTTACAATGCCACTTGAAATGGAAGCAGGAAGTTCTTACGGATTTGCAACAATGAAAGGCGAGCAAACAGAATTAGTTGAAATGTTTAATGCTGGACTTGCGAACTTAATTGAAAGTGGAGAATATGATGCAATCATCGATTCTTACATTGCAAATTAATTATAATTAGAAAAAAATCACGGAGGTAATAAATTGAAAGTAATAGAATTATTTATAGAACATTTTCCGTCATTTATGTCTGCACTACTTTATACGATTAACTTAACTGCACTGTCGCTTATCTTTGCATCAATTATCGGGATTATATTTGGAATGTTTAGTGTTTCGCATAATAAGGTGTTAAACACGATTACGAAGATATATGTAGATATTATTCGTGGTACCCCACTATTAGTACAAGCGTTTTTTGTATACTTTGGTATTCCACAAGCATTTGATATTAGAATGACAGCATTTGTAGCAGGAGTAATTACATTGAGTTTAAATGCAGGTGCATACATGTCAGAAATTGTGAGAGGTGGGATACAATCGGTTGATTCGGGTCAAATGGAGGCTGCACGTAGTTTGGGATTACCTTATGTAATTGCAATGAAACGTGTAATATTACCACAAGCGATTCGAACCATGATGCCATCAATCGTGAATCAATTTATTATTTCCTTGAAAGATACATCTATCCTTTCGGTAATTGGTATTCGAGAATTAACAATGAATGGTAAAATTATTGTTGCAAATAATATGGAGCCGATGGCGATGTGGACGATTGTAGCGATCTATTATCTTGTGATTTGTACAATTCTTTCTAAATTTGCAAAAATGCTAGAAAGGAGAATGTCTAATGGAAGATAAAATTATCGTTAAAAATTTACATAAATATTTCGGAGAGTTAGAAGTACTTAAAGGTATGGATGTGGAGATTCAAGAAGGTGAAGTTGTATGTTTGATTGGACCATCAGGTTCAGGAAAGAGTACATTTCTTAGATGTTTGAATCGACTAGAGACTATCACGTCTGGAACAGTGATTGTGGAAGGAAATGAAATCTCAGATAAAAAGATAGATATCAATAAAGTGAGAGAAAATATCGGTATGGTATTCCAACACTTTAATCTATTTGGCAACCTTACTGTGTTAGAGAATCTAATGTTAGCACCGGTAGAACTGAAAAAGATGACGAAAGAAGAATCTGCAATTCGTAGTAGAGAACTTTTGAAACGAGTAGGGATTGAAGATAAAGCAGATGTATATCCAAGTAAGTTGTCAGGAGGGCAAAAGCAACGTGTTGCGATTGCTAGAAGTCTTGCGATGAATCCGAGTATTATGTTATTTGATGAGCCAACGTCAGCCCTAGATCCAGAAATGGTAGGGGAAGTACTTGAGGTTATGAAACAATTAGCAAAAGAAGGCATGACGATGGTTGTAGTAACTCATGAGATGGGATTTGCTAGAGAAGTAGGCGATAGAGTCATTTTCATGGATGGTGGCGTAATTGTAGAAGAAGGCACACCAGAGCATATTTTTATGAACCCACAAGAAGAGAGAACTCAAAATTTCTTGAATAAAGTTTTATAAAATAATTAAAATCATCATTGGGATTATTTCCAATGGTGATTTTTTGCATAGTATACTAAAAAAAAGGTAACACTTTATTTATATCATATGAAATGATAGGAAAAGGAGAAGTGTTATGAAAATGATGAAAAAATTATTAGTATGTATGATGTGTGTAATTGTTTTGATGAGTGTAACAGGTTGTACAAGCAATACGACGGATGATAGTAATGTAAATAGTGCAACAGATGGAACTGAGAATGATAAGATAGACGAAGGCGATGGCATCGTTGATGAATTACTTGAAGATATGGAAAATATGACAGATGATGCAGAAGATAAGGCGAATGATGCAATGGATAATTCAGATGGTGTGATGGATGATACAATGAATAATACAGATAAAATAGATAATACAACTGGAGAGGACCTTGAAGGGGGAACGACAGTAGTTGAATAACAATTGTTAAAGGAATGTTCACTTGTTGAACATTCTTTTTTTTTGAAAACTGTGCTATACTGAAAATCAGTTTTTGGTTAAATGGAGGTAGTGTAATGAGATTTCGACCTTGTATTGATATACATAATGGGAAAGTAAAGCAAATTGTGGGTGGTAGCTTACGCGACAGAGGAGACGAGGCAGATACGAATTTTATTTCTGAATATGAAGCAAAGCACTACGCAAAAATGTATAAAAAAGATGGGATTATTGGAGGGCATATTATTCTTTTGAACCCTACGAGCTCGCCTTATTATGAAGAGACAAAAGCGCAGGCGATAGAGGCGCTAAAGGCATATCCGAACGGGATGCAAATCGGTGGTGGTATCACAAGTGAGAATGCAAGGTTTTATTTGGATCAGGGTGCGAGCCATGTGATAGTAACCTCGTATATATTTGCAAATGGGAAGGTACACTGGGAGCGATTAAAGGAGTTAGCTGCAATAGTAGGAAAAGAACATCTTGTCTTAGATTTGAGTTGCAGAAAAAAAGAAAATAAATATTATGTTGTCACCGATAGATGGCAGACATATACAGAAGTAGAAATTACCGAAGATAGACTAGATGAATTGGCGATGTATTGCGATGAATTCTTAATACATGGAGTAGATGTGGAAGGAAAGTCGTCGGGAGTAGAAGAAGAGTTAGTGGAAATGTTAGCAAAATGGAATAAAATTCCCATCACCTATGCTGGAGGGATTGGAAGTATGGAATACTTGATGAAGTTTCGTGAGATCAGTCATGAGAAGCTAGATTATACAATCGGAAGCGCATTGGATCTGTTTGGTGGAACGATTTCTTATGAGGGGATTGTAAAAGGTATGTAAGGTATAGAATAAAGACATGATAAATTAGTTGAAGAAGTTGTCTTTAAATGATAGAATAGAGGTTAGTTAAAATTTAGAACGAGGAGTAGGATATGAACTTATTTGAAAAATTATTCGGAACACATAGTGAGAATGAATTAAAGAGAATAGATTTAATTGTGAATGATATTGAATCCATGGAGGAAGAGTACAAGTTATTATCTGACTCAGAGTTGAAAGAGAAAACAGTTGAATTTAGAGCACGTCTAGAAAAAGGTGAAACATTAGATGATATTTTACCAGAGGCTTATGCGACAGTAAGAGAGGCCGCTTCTAGAGTTTTGGGTATGCGTCACTATCGAGTACAATTAATCGGTGGGATTATCTTACATCAAGGAAGAATTGCAGAGATGAGAACAGGGGAAGGAAAAACACTTGTTTCGACATTGCCTGCATATCTGAATGCACTTCCAGGAAAAGGAACACACATTATTACCGTAAATGATTATCTTGCGAAGCGTGATGCAGAATGGATGGGGCAGATTCATGAATTCTTAGGCCTTTCTGTAGGTGTGATATTAAATTCTATGGAAAATACAGAGCGTAGAGCAGCCTATAATTGTGATATTACTTATGTTACGAACAATGAGTTGGGATTTGACTACTTGAGAGATAACATGGTTATTTATAAAGAACGATTAGTTCAACGAGGCTTGAATTTTGCTGTAATTGATGAGGTTGACTCGGTTCTTATAGATGAGGCAAGAACGCCTTTGATTATTTCAGGACAAAGTGGAAAATCTACAAAGTTATACGAAGTGTGCAATATTTTGGCAGGACAACTTCAGCGTGGAGAAGCAAATGAAGAGTATACTAAGATGGATGCAATCATGGGAGAGATGATTGAAGAAACTGGAGACTTCATTGTAAATGAGAAAGAGAAGAATATCAACTTGACAGCTGATGGAGTGGCAAAAGTAGAAAGATTCTTTAATATAGAGAACTTAGCGGATCCAGAAAATTTAGAAATTCAGCACAATACGATATTAGCGTTACGTGCGAACAATCTTATGTTTAGAGACCAAGACTATGTGGTGAAAGATGGTGAAATATTAATTGTTGATGAATTTACTGGACGTATTATGCCAGGACGTCGTTATTCTGACGGATTACATCAGGCTATTGAAGCAAAAGAAAAAGTGAGTGTAAAAAGAGAAAGTAAGACATTAGCAAATATCACATTCCAAAATTTATTCAATAAATATACAAAAAAAAGTGGTATGACTGGAACTGCATTGACAGAAGAAAAAGAATTCCGCGATATCTACGGAATGGACGTTATTGAGATTCCAACCAATAGACCAGTGTTACGATTGGATATGGAAGATGCAGTATACAAAACTAAAATTGAAAAATATAAGGCAGTAGTTCAAGAAGTAGTAGCATCTCATGAAAAAGGACAACCAGTGCTAGTAGGTACTATTACAATTGAAGTTTCAGAATTACTCAGTAAGATGTTACGAAGAGAAGGAATTCAACACAAAGTGTTGAATGCAAAATTCCATGAGATGGAAGCTGAAATTGTAGCAGATGCTGGGATTTGTGGTGCAGTAACGATTGCTACTAATATGGCGGGACGTGGTACAGATATTAAGCTAGATGATGAGGCAAAAGCAGCAGGTGGATTGAAGATTATTGGTACGGAACGTCATGAATCACGTCGTATAGATAATCAGTTACGTGGTCGTGCTGGTCGTCAAGGCGATCCCGGAGAATCGAAATTTTATATTTGTCTAGAAGATGATTTGATGCGTTTATTTGGATCAGAGCGTTTGATGTCAGTGTTTGAGACATTAGGTGTTGCAGATGGAGAAGAAATCCAACATAAGATGTTATCCAATGCAATTGAAAAAGCACAACAAAAAATTGAAGGTAACAACTTTGGAATACGTAAGAATTTATTAGAATATGATCAAGTGATGAATGAACAACGTGAAATCATCTATGAAGAGCGTCGTCGTGTGCTAGATGGTGAAAGCATGAGAGACACTATATATCATATGCTAACAGAATTAGCAGAAGGAACTGTGGATCGATGTATCGCTACAGATTTAGATTCATCAGAATGGGATTTGAAAGAATTAAATGTAAGTCTGTGCTCTAAAGTTCCGATTCGTCCGATTGCACCAAATGAAGTGGAAGATATCGGCGTGAAAGAATTGAAACATATACTAAAAGAGCGAGTAGTAAAGGCGTATGAAGCAAAAGAGGCAGAATTCCCAGAAGCGGAATACTTAAGGGAAATAGAGCGAATCGTATTGCTTAAAGTAATTGATGCGCGTTGGATGGCTCATATCGATGATATGGATCAGTTGCGTCAGGGAATTGGTCTACAAGCATATGCACAAAAAAATCCACTGGTAGAGTACAAAATGTATGGATATGATATGTTTGGAGAAATGACTAAATCGATAGAAGAAGATACGATTCGAACAATGTTTAGAGTAAGACTTGAGAAAAAAGTGGAACGTGAAGAGGTAGCAAAAGTGACTGGAACGAACAAGGATACTTCGGTAGCGATGGAACCGAAGAAACGTGCAGATGCTAAAGTATATCCAAATGCTCCATGCCCATGTGGAAGTGGGAAAAAATACAAACAATGCTGTGGTAGAAAAGCATAAATATTAAAAAAATAAGGCGGGGAACCTCATTGCGAAAGTGTAGGAGCCCTGTCTTTTGCATAGAATAAATAATATAAGAGAGAAGGTGATTTTGTGGTTGTGTTAGATGAATTAAAAGTGAATTGGAATGGGTATGTAGAGCCACTTAATGAATTGAGGGATTCACTTTGACCTTTCAGGGAAGAAAGAGCAAATAGAAGAGATTCAAAGAAAAGTAGAAGAACCTAGATTTTGGGAAGAACCAGAATTATCACAGAAAGTGATGAAAGAATTAAAAACGCTACAGACCTTAGTAGAAGAGATAGAATTATTAGTGTCGAAGTATGAAGATATAGGAATTTTACTAGATATGGGTTATGAAGACAATGATGAAGAATTGGCAAAAGAAGCAATTGCAGAGTTTAAAGACTTTGAAGAGCTATTTGAGAAATTAAGAATTCAGACGCTTTTGTCAGGAGAATATGATCAAGACAGTGCGATTGTGACCTTACATGCAGGAGAAGGTGGAACGGACTCTTGCGATTGGGCAAATATGATATTTCGGATGTACAAACGATTTGCAGAGAGAAGAGGGTTTAGTGTCGATGTATTAGATTATGTTCCTGGGGATATTACAGGAATAAAAGGCATTACGTTTGAAGTGCGAGGAGAAAATGCATATGGATATCTAAAATCAGAAAAAGGAGTTCACAGATTAGTGCGTATTTCGCCATTTAATTCTGCAGGGAAGCGCCAAACGTCCTTTGCATCTTGTGATGTGATTCCAGATATCGAAACAGAGATAGATATTGAGATTGACGAAGAAGATATTCGAATTGATACCTATAGAGCAAGTGGTGCTGGTGGACAGCATATTAATAAAACATCTTCTGCAATTAGAATCACGCATATACCGACAGGAATTGTAGTACAATGTCAGAATGAACGCTCGCAACATACGAATAAAGAAAAGGCGATGCAGATGTTAAAAGCAAAATTGTATTTGTTAAAAGAGCAAGAGCAAGCAGATAAGGTTTCGGATATAAGAGGTGAGATTAAGGAAATAGGGTTTGGAAGCCAAATCCGATCTTACGTGATGCATCCATATACGATGGTCAAAGATAGAAGAACAAGTGCGGAAAGTAGCAATATAAATGCGGTTCTAGATGGAGACTTAGACACTTTTATCAATGCGTATCTTAAGTGGTATAGTATGGGTGGAATTGAACAGAATGAATTTTAGAACTTGCAACTATAATTGAAGTGTGCTATTATCTGTTATTGAAAGACAAATGTTTTTGTGGCGTGAACACCACGAGGGGGATAGTGATGGGAAAAGAAGAGGGAAAAATCAAGTATTATGTACTGAAGAAAAAGGCTGTGCCAGAAGTATTGCTGAAAGTTGTAGAGGCAAAACGATTACTGGCTTCTGAAAAAGTGATGACGATACAAGAGGCGACAGAAAAAACGGGAATCAGCAGAAGTTCATTTTATAAATACAAAGATGATATCTTTCCTTTTCATGAGAATGAAAAAGGACGTACAATCACATTGGTGATTCAAGTAGATGATACACCAGGGATTTTGTCCGATATATTAAAAGAAATTGCTGAATTTAAAGCTAATATTCTTACAATCCATCAGAGTATACCGATTAATGGGATTGCAACAGTGACTCTTAGTTTAGAGGTGCTAGCGTACACAGGAAATTTATCAGATATGATTCAAGATCTTGAAGATAATGATGGAATTCATTATCTAAAAATAGTAGGTAGGGAGTAAGAAGATGATAAATATAGCGGTTTTGGGATATGGTACAGTAGGTTCAGGGGTTGTAGAAGTAATTAATACAAATCAAGATATTATTAATAAAAAGGCTGGAAAAGAGATACAAGTTAAGTATGTTTTAGATCTTAGAGATTTTCCAGGGGATCCAATTCAAGAGAAGATAGTACATGATTTTGATGTGATATTGAACGATTCAGAAGTGAAAATTGTGGCAGAAGTAATGGGGGGGATCGAACCCGCATACACATTTACGAAGAAATGCTTATTGGCGGGAAAAAGTGTAACAACTTCAAATAAAGCACTTGTAGCTCAACACGGTGCGGAGTTATTGTCAATAGCGAGAGATAAAAATGTAAACTATCTATTTGAGGCAAGTGTAGGAGGTGGGATACCCATTATTCGACCACTTAATTCATCTATCACTGCAGATCGGATTGACGAAATTACAGGAATTTTGAATGGAACAACAAACTATATGTTGACTAAGATGTTCTATGAAGGTGCGAATTATGATGAAGTGTTAAAGGAAGCACAAGAAAAAGGTTATGCGGAACGTAATCCAGAGGCGGATGTTGAAGGTCATGATGCATGTAGAAAAATTGCGATTTTAGCTTCTTTAATCGCAGGACGTCAGGTTGATTTCAACGACATACATACAGAAGGTATTACAAAGTTGACTGTGGAAGATATGAAATATGCAAAGAAACTTGGTATGACGATTAAACTATTGGCTACAAGTAAGAGTGATGATGATAAAATTAGCGCAATGGTGGCACCATTCCTATTGTCAAGTTTACATCCGCTCTATAGCGTGAATGATGTTTTTAATGCAATCTATGTAAATGGAAATGTTCTAGGACCAGCGATGTTCTACGGTAGTGGAGCAGGGAAATTACCTACAGCTAGTGCAGTGGTGAGCGATGTAGTAGATATGGCGAAACATTTGAATATCAATATTATGACAATGTGGGAAAGTGATAAATTAACACTGGAGAATAAATCCAATATGTCAGCAAAATTCTTTGTTAGAATCAGTGGGACGCCTTTAGAACTCGAAAGTCATTTGCATTCGATTTTTGGAGAAATACAGACTGTAGAGGTGGAAGAAATCAAAGGAGAATTTGCTTTTGTTACAGAAACGATGACAGAAGGGGAATTCGAGTTAAAAGCAAAACAATTTCCAGCCATAAAAGGAATGATTCGAATAGCGTAGAGGTAGGACATGAAATATATTATAGTACTTGGGGATGGAATGGCAGATGAGCCATTGGAGGAATTGGGGAATTGCACACCATTAGAGGTTGCTAAGACGCCTACGATGGATGCGATGGCATTACATGCAGAGATTGGTATGGCTTACACAGTGCCAGATGGCATGAGCCCAGGAAGTGACACGGCGAATTTATCTGTAATGGGATATGATCCCAAAGAATACTACACAGGTAGATCACCTATTGAAGCATTAAGTATAGGTGTGGATATGAAAAATACAGACGTTTCGTTTCGGTGCAATGTAGTCACACTTTCAGAAGAACAAGAAAATTATGAGGATCGAGTTATTACGGATCACAGCGCAGGAGAGATTACTACAAAAGAAGCTACACAATTAATAGATGACTTAAAAGAAGAATTGAAAAGAGAAGGATATGCCTTTTATGCAGGAACTAGTTATCGACATCTCTTAGTGTGGGAGCAAGGGGAGGTAATGGATCTCGTACCACCACATGATATATTGACATCTAGAATAGGCGAATATCTTCCGAAAGATGATGTGTTACGTGAGATGATGGAAAAAAGTTATGCATTCTTAGTGCAACATCCGATTAATATAGCGAGAAAAGAAAAAGGGCTAAATCCAGCAAACAGTGCATGGTTTTGGGGGGCTGGAACCAAACCAGGGATTTCGAATTTTGAAGAGAAAACTGGGAAGAAAGGTGCGGTGATTTCAGCTGTTGATTTATTGAAGGGCATTGCGGTAGGTGCACAGATGCAAAGCATCGATGTAGAGGGTGCGGATGGTAGCTTGCATACAAATTACATGGGGAAAGCACAAGCTGCGTTGCATACCTTGTTAGATGAGGATAATGATTTTGTCTATATACATGTCGAAGCACCAGATGAGATGGGGCATCAAGGATTGATGAAAGAAAAAATACAAGCAATTGAATGGCTAGATGAGAAAATCATTGCAGTGGTGAAGAAAGGTCTTGACGAGGCAGGCGTGGAATATCGAATGTTAGTACTTCCAGATCATCCAACACCGATTCGGTTACGAACACATACTGCGAATCCAATTCCTTATATGCTGTACGATAGCAGTTTGGCTCATGAGAGTCAGGGGCTATATAATGAGAAAGTAGCAGAAACTTCACGACATATATACAAAGATGGATACAAACTAATAGATCATCTATTTGAATAAGCATAAAAAAGTAACGACTACAATTTGGTAGTTGTTACTTTTTTGTGTAATCTAAGGATTGAAAAAATCCATTTAATATTTTCCTGTTTTCAAGAGTTAAATCTCGGAAATTAATAATCAAATTAATTTCTTCCTCGGAGAGATATATTGTATCTCCAGTCATTATATTAAGTCCAGGTGCATAAGGACCAGTTTGTTCAGCAATTACGCCACCTAAATTATGGTTGACCAATTGATCTAATGAGATGTTATATAAATCGGACAGCCGAACCAAGGAATCAATGTCAGGGGTACGCTTAGTAGTTTCGTAGTTAGAATATGCTTGCCGGGAAATACTCAGGTAATCACTAACAAAATCTTGGGTCAAATGATTTAGTTTTCTCATAGTATATAAGTTTTTTGCCAATTGAACATTCGGCATATCAGCACCTCCTTTATTAATTATCGTAAGTTTATCAGATTCCCATAAAAATAGATATTTATGCAACGAATTGCAACGAAACGCAATATAGCAACAAAACGTTGCTATAATTCATGGGTGAAAACAGTATGAAATTTGAGCGATGAAATAGTACTAGAAATTTAAAAAACTTTGTGATATACTTATTTGATGATTGCTAAAAGGTGAATTAGGGTAACTAATTACCCTGCGCATATAAGGAGGAAATATCATGAGTTTACAAGTAGAAAAAATGGAAAAAAATATGGCGAAACTTACTATAGAAGTTTCAGCAGAAGAATTTGAAGCAGCAGTACAAGCAGCTTACATGAAACAAAGAGGAGGAATTCAAGTTCCAGGGTTCAGAAAAGGGAAAGTACCTCGTCAAATGATTGAAAAGATGTATGGAGTTGAAATCTTTTTTGAAGAAGCAACTAACAATCTTATTCCAGAAGCATATGGTAAAGCATACGATGAATGTGAGTTAGATATCGTTTCTCAACCAACTGTAGATATTGTACAAATCGGTAAAGGTCAATCATTTATCTTTACAGCAGAAGTTGCACTTAAGCCAGAAGTAACACTTGGTGAGTACAAAGGAATCGAAGTGGATAAAGTTTCTACTAGAGTAACTGCAAAAGAAATTGATGAAGAATTAGAAAAAGAGCAAGCTAAGAATGCTAGAGTGATTACAGTAGAAGATCGTGCAGTAGCAGATAAAGATGAAATCATAATGGACTTTGAAGGATTTGTAGATGGAGTAGCTTTTGAAGGTGGAAAAGGTGAAAATTATCCACTAGCAATTGGTTCAGGTTCTTTTATTCCAGGATTTGAAGAGCAATTAATTGGTACTGAATTAGAGACAGAAGTAGAAGTGAATGTAACATTCCCAGAAGAATATCATGCAGAAGAATTAAAAGGAAAAGAAGCGGTGTTTAAGTGTACAGTACACGAAATCAAAGCAAAAGAGCTTCCAGAACTGGATGATGAATTTGCAGCAGAGGTTTCTGAATTTGATACATTAGATGAATACAAAGCAGATATCAAAGCTAAAATCAAAGAGCGTAAAGCAACAGAAGGCGAAAGAACACAAGAAGATAAATTAGTTGAGACAGCAGTTGCGAATGCTACTATGGAAATTCCAGATGCGATGATTGAAACACAAACAAGACAAATGATGAATGATTTTGCTTCTAGAATGCAACAACAAGGATTGACAATGGAGCAATATATGCAATACACAGGTATGACAGCTGAGAAAATGATGGAAGAGATGAAACCACAAGCTGTTCAACGTATTGAAACAAGATTAGTATTAGAAGCAATAGCAAAAGCAGAAGCAATTGAAATTTCAGCAGAAAAATTCGAAGCAGAGCTAACAAAGATGGCAGAAACTTACCAAATGGAAGTGGAAAAAATTAAAGAATACATGGGTGAAGCTGAAACGAAGCAAATGAAAGAAGATATGGCTGTACAAGAAGCAGTTACATTCATCAAAGACGCAGCTGTAATTAAATAGTTTGATTTTCAAGGAGGAAATACTATGCCTTTAGTGCCTTACGTAATTGAACAAACAAGTCGTGGAGAGAGATCTTATGATATTTATTCACGTCTGTTGAAGGATAGAATTATTTTTCTGGGAGAGCAAGTAACTGACGAAGCAGCAAGTGTTATTGTGGCTGAATTGTTATTGTTAGAAGCAGAAGATCCAGATAAAGATATTCATTTATACATTAATAGCCCAGGCGGCTCTGTGACAGCGGGGATGGCTATTTATGATACGATGAAGTATATCAAGTGTGATGTTTCCACGATATGCATGGGAATGGCAGCTAGTATGGGTGCATTCTTATTAGCAGGAGGAACAAAAGGAAAGCGTTTTGCATTACCAAATGCTGAAGTGATGATTCACCAACCTTCAGGTGGTTCACAAGGCCAAGCAACAGAAATGCAAATAGCAGCAGAGCATATTTTGAAAACTCGTAAAAAATTAAACGAGATTTTAGCAGAAAATACAGGGAAGACAGTCCAAGAAGTAGCGATAGACACTGAGAGAGATAATTACTTGACAGCAGAAGAAGCGAAGGCTTATGGATTGATTGACGAAGTTATTAAGAATCATTAAAAGTAGTAAAGGAAGGGGTTGTTCCTAGGAACATCCCCTTTTAAACTAAATAAGAGGTGAAAACATGTCAGGAAAACTTAACGATGATAGTATCCGTTGCTCATTTTGTAACAAAGAACAATCGCAAGTGAAAAAATTGATTGCAGGACCTAATGGTTCATATATTTGCGATGAGTGTGTAGAAGTGTGCGCAGAAATAATAGAAGAAGAGTTGGGTTATGAATCTAATGAGACAGCCGAAGAAATCAATCTTATTAAACCAGAAGAGATGAAGTCTCTTCTTGATGAATATGTTATTGGTCAAGATGAAGCGAAGAAGGTATTGTCAGTTGCGGTTTATAATCATTATAAAAGAATATTGGCAGGGAAAGATTTAGGAGTAGAACTTCAAAAAAGTAATATTCTTATGCTAGGACCTACAGGGTGTGGTAAGACATTATTAGCACAAACTTTAGCAAAAGTGCTTAATGTACCATTTGCGATAGCAGATGCTACAGCGCTTACAGAAGCTGGATATGTAGGGGAAGATGTAGAAAATATATTGTTGAAAGTAATCCAAGCAGCTGATGGAGATGTGGAGCGAGCAGAGCATGGAATTATATATATAGACGAAATAGATAAAATCACAAGAAAATCAGAAAATCCTTCTATCACAAGAGATGTTTCAGGTGAAGGTGTGCAACAAGCACTGCTAAAGATTATTGAAGGAACAGTAGCGTCTGTACCACCTCAAGGTGGAAGAAAGCATCCACACCAAGAATTAATTCAAATAGATACGACAAATATTTTGTTTATTTGCGGTGGCGCTTTTGAAGGAATTGATAAAATTATCGAGACACGTATTGACAAGAAATCCGTAGGATTCAATTCAGACGTACGTTCAAAGCATGAGCAAGATGTAGGAGAATTACTAAATCAAGTACTACCACATGACTTTATTAAGTTTGGTTTGATTCCAGAGCTAATAGGACGTGTGCCGGTAGTAGTTTCTTTGGAATTACTTAAAAAAGATGCATTGATTAGAATTCTAACAGAACCTAAAAGTGCGATTGTAAAACAATACAAAAAACTTCTTGAATTAGATGGAGTAGAGCTTGTATTTGAAGAAGAAGCATTAGAAGAAGTGGCGAATATTTCTCTTGAACGTAAAACAGGAGCACGAGGCCTACGAGCAATTATGGAAAAGAGTATGATGGATTTGATGTATCATGCACCTTCAGATGAAATGCTGAAAAAATGCATTATTACTCGTGGTGTAGTACAAGGTAAAGATGAACCTATTTATGAATATTAGTAAAACTGTGGCGGGAACTTTTGGTTCTCGCCACCTTTAAAATTGGGAAATGGTACAAAATAGCTCAATGCCTTAATATAATATTATTATCATTTGATAAAAAGGATGTAAAAAAAGAAAAATTAGTGTAAAATATAACGAGATATAGGAATAAATAATAAGGAGCTAGTATGATAGACGGAAGAAAAATTTTGCCAACAGTGGCATTAAGGGGGATGACAGTTCTCCCAGAGATGGTAATACATTTTGATGTTAGCAGAAAAAAATCAGTTTTGGCAGTGGAACAAGCAATGCGAGAAGAACAACAGCTGTTTCTAGTTGCACAGCGCGACAATAATACAAGTGAACCAGAGCAAAAAGATGTATTTGAATATGGTTGCGTAGCAGAAATAAAACAAATTATAAAACTACCAAAAGATATCTTAAGAGTGTTAGTTGTAGGTCGAAAACGAGCAAGATTAGAAGAATTAGTATCAAATCAAGAATATCTAGTAGCGAGTGTGAACATTTTAGAACGTGATGCATTAGAAGTCGAGGGAGCACATTCTGATACAGCGGAAGCGTCGGAGATGGAGAACCTTGAATCTACACAGGAAGCTAGTGAAAATAGAAAAATTGGAGAACAAGCTCAAATACGTGAATTAAAAGAATTATATGCAACATTTGTAGCATCCAATTCACAATTGAAAAAAGATGTATTGAATCAGATTCGAGATATCAACGAATTAGAAAAATTAGTAGATGTTGTTGCGGGAAATTGCATGCTTGATTATCGAGATACTCAATTATTATTGGAAATGTTAGATGTAGAAGATCGATACTCAGCACTGTTGCTAAAGATTATGGATGAGATTCAGATTAATAATATAAAAGAATCGATACATCAGAAAGTAAAAGAAAATGTAGATAAGTCACAGCGTGAATTTATACTGAGAGAGCAATTAAAAGTGATACGTGAAGAATTAGGTGATGATACGACGCTAACTGATGCTGATGAATTCACAAAAATAGCAGATAAGATGAAAGCTACGGCGGAAGTAAAAGAAAAGCTAAAAAAAGAAATAAAACGGTTTAGAAATATCAATAACAATTCAGCAGAAAATGGTGTACTACGAACTTATATTGAAACGATGATAGAAATGCCGTGGAATAAAGTTACGAAGGATAGCCATGATTTGACTTATGCAGCAGAGATATTAGATAGTGAACACTATGGAATGGAAGAAGTGAAAGAGAGAATCCTTGAATTTCTTGCAGTTCGAACGTTGACAAAGAAAGGTCATAGTCCGATTTTGTGCTTAGTGGGGCCACCAGGTACAGGTAAAACGTCCATTGCAAAATCGCTAGCAAATGCGATGAAGAAGCAATATGTTAGGATTTCCCTTGGCGGTGTACACGATGAAGCAGAGATTCGTGGTCATAGAAAAACATATGTTGGTGCCATGCCAGGCCGTATTGCGAATGGAATTAAACAAGCGGGGAGCAAGAATCCACTGATGTTGTTGGATGAAATAGATAAAGTGGGGACTGATCATAAAGGAGATGCGTTTGCAGGTCTTTTGGAAGTATTAGATGGTGAACAAAATATGAAATTTAGAGATCATTATCTTGAAGTACCGTTAGATTTGTCCGAAGTTCTTTTTGTGGCAACAGCCAATTCTTTACAAACGATTCCAAGGCCGTTGTTAGATAGAATGGAAATTATAGAGATTAGTAGTTATACAGAGAATGAAAAGGTGCATATAGCTAAGCAACATTTGATTCCGAAGCAATTGAAGGCGCATGGTCTAACAGAAAAAGAGCTTAGTGTAAGTAAAGCTGCGATTGAGAAAATTGCGCGTCATTATACAAAAGAAGCAGGAGTTCGACAATTAGAACGAAAAGTAGGAGCTATTTGCCGTAAAGTAGCTAGGGAGATTCTCGAAACGAAGAAGCAAAAGATTCGATTAACAGAGCTCAATGTAGAAAAGTATTTAGGTCAAGAAAAATATCATTATCAGATGAAAAATGAGAAAGATGAAATAGGAATTGTAAGAGGGCTTGCTTGGACAAGCGTTGGCGGGGTTACATTACAAATAGAGGTAAATGTAATGCCTGGTACAGGCAAAGTGTCTTTGACAGGGAAATTAGGAGATGTAATGAAAGAGTCTGCAACAGCAGCGATTAGTTATATTCGATCAATAGGAGCAGCGTATGAGATAGAGGATAATTATTTTGCTACACATGATATCCATGTGCATATACCTGAAGGAGCGGTGCCAAAAGACGGACCATCGGCAGGGATTACGATGGCAACAGCTATTTTATCAGCAGTAACGAATAAACCTGTAAGAGCAGATGTAGCCATGACAGGAGAAATAACACTGAGAGGACGAGTATTGGCTATAGGCGGGTTAAAAGAAAAATTATTAGCTGCAAAGAATGCTGGGATTCAAACAGTGCTTGTTCCGATAGAGAATCAACGAGATATTACCAAGATCACATCGGAGATTACCAAAGACATAGAGATTATTCCTGTTACGACAATGGAAGAAGTATACAAAGAGGCATTTGCTAATTAGGAGGAACCATCATGGTTATAAAACAAGTAGAATTAGAAATTGTGTGTGGAATTACAAGCACATTACCTGAGACAGAGCATATAGAAGTTGCTTTTGCAGGAAAATCAAATGTAGGGAAATCTTCTTTGATAAATGCATTGATGAATCGTAAATCATTAGCAAGAACTTCTGCGACTCCAGGAAAGACACAGACGATAAATTGGTATAATATTAATAATGAGATGTATCTTGTGGATTTGCCTGGTTACGGATATGCAAAAGTAACACAATCAGAAAAAGCAAAATGGGGAAAATTAATTGAGCGTTATTTACATGAGTCCCGACAATTAAAAGCAGTATTTTTATTGATTGATATCAGACATGATCCAGGAAATAATGATAAAATGATGTATAAATGGGTTGTAGAACAAGGGTTTCAACCGATTATTATTGCAACCAAGTTAGACAAAATAAAAAGAAGTCAAGTGCAGAAACATCTTAAAATGTTACGTCAAGGGTTAGATTTGGTACCAGGAACAAAAATTCTTCCATTTTCAGCATTAACAAAGCAAGGAAGAGAAGAAATATGGGATTATATTGATAAGGAATTTTTGCATCCAGAGGAAGAGGTTTAGAATTGTAATGAAATTGCTCGAAGCAGGGGCAGTTGACTATATTATTGATGATGTGAAAGTATTAATAGAAGGAATTAAGAAATTAAGGGAATAGAGTGCATGGAGCACTCTTTTTTCTTGTGAAAATGTATGATATTATATAAATAGTCAATATTGAATATATGAATATTTAGTAGCTAGAAAAGCGTAAAGGAGATTGAACGATGTACAATAGAATTTATTTAAATAAAGAGTGGCAATTTGCAAAGGGAAACGATACGGAACCTACAGAAATTGCGATTCCGCATACAAACATAGAATTACCACTTAGCTATTTTAGTGATGAAGAATATCAATTTGTTAGTTTCTATAGTAGAAATATTATGGCGGAGGAAAGTTATAGAGGCAAGAAAGTATTATTGACATTTGAAGGAATTGCTCATGCGGCAAAGGTTTATCTTGGCGATCAAGTGATAGGAGTACACAAAGGTGGCTACACAGCATTTACAATTGATTTAGCACCATATTTACAATACGGATTTGAAAATAATCTCTTGGTAGAAGTAGATAGCAGAGAGAGTTTGAATATTCCACCATTTGGCCATGTGATTGACTACATGACATATGGAGGGATTTATAGAGATGTATATTTAGAAATCAAAGAACAGTCATATGTGAAAGATTTATTTATAAAGCCGCAGTTAAAAAAATCAATAGATGAAGTGACGGTAGAAGGAGAAAACCCAGAACAAGAACCACAAATTATCAAAAAAGAACGAATTGATAAGATGCTAACTGCAGAGTTCACAGTGGAAGGTGAGATAGAGCAAGTAAGTGTAGTGTGTTCGATACGAAAAAAGGGAGAACAAGGCTGGAATACTTTAGGAGAAGGAAAAATCACGGAATCTCTCGTACTAGAGAAAGTGGAGGAATCTACATCTGCTAAGGATGAAGAAAAGCATGATACAATTGAGGAACTGAGTGATTTAGCATCGGTAACCGAGATTGAAGTAGTGCAAAAAAATACAGCACAATTAACTTTTGAAGTGAACGAAATTGAAGTGTGGGATTTGCAGAATCCGAACTTATATGAATGTAAAATAGAATTACAATTAGAGGAGCATGTATTTGATACAAAGATTGTTTCCTTTGGATTTCGCACGTGTGAATTTCGAACAGATGGATTTTATTTAAATGATGAGAAAGTGAAAATCAGTGGATTGAACAGGCATCAAGCATTTCCTTATGTTGGCTATGCAATGCCTAAGCGACCACAACAATTTGATGCAGATATATTGAAATATGAATTAGGTGTAAATGCAGTACGGACTTCTCATTACCCTCAATCCCATTACTTTATTGAACGATGTGATGAATTGGGACTGTTGGTATTTACAGAATTACCAGGATGGCAACATATCGGGAATGAAGAGTGGAAAGATGCTGCAGCAGATATGACGGAAGAAATGGTTCGCCAATACCGCAATCACCCATCCATTATTTTATGGGGAGCAAGAATCAATGAGTCTTTAGATGATGATCGATTATATCGACGACTAAATAAAATCATTCATGGACTGGATGATACGAGACAAACAGGTGGTGTTAGATTTTTGAAAAATAGTACATTATTAGAGGATGTCTATACTTATAATGATTTCTCTCACACAGGTAAAAACCCAGGATTGGAAAATAAAAACAAAGTGACGAGTAATATGGAAGCACCATATTTGGTCACAGAATACAATGGACACATGTTCCCAACGAAACCATTTGACTCAGAAATGCATAGATTAGAGCATGCTAAGCGACATGCAAATGTTTTAGAATCACTTTATGCAAATGCAGAGATTACTGGTGGATTTGGATGGTGTATGTTTGATTATAATACACATAAAGACTTTGGGAGTGGTGACCGTATTTGTTACCACGGTGTTATGAATATGTTCCGTATTCCAAAATTAGCGGCAAGCGTATATGCCTCTCAAGGGTTAGATACACCAGTACTTGAAATAAGTTCGGGGATGGATATTGGGGAACATCCAGCTGGAAATGTAGAAGAGGTTTATGCATTCACCAATGCAGACTATGTGAAATTATATAAGAATGATGAATTTATAAAGGATTTTTATCCGAATAAAAGTAAATATGGACATTTGTCACATCCACCAATTCTCATAGATGATTTTGTAGGGGAATTAATGGAAAAGCAAGAGAAGTATTCGCATAAGAATGCGGAGACAATCAAAGAGGTTATGCTCGCGATTACTAAATATGGTCAGTATAATTTGCCGTTTAAATACAAGGTGAAGATGGCGAAAGTGATGTTCTTAGAGAAGTTAACAGCAGAAGATGGGGCACGTTTGTACAAAAAATATATCGGTAATTGGGGCGATGAGGCGACCACGTATCGCTTTGAAGCTATTGAAAATGATAAAGTAGTAAAAGTTGTGTCTAAATCATCTACAAATGGTATATTTATCAAAGTATCTACAGATACAGAAATCTTGCAAGAAGATCACACGTATGATGTGGCAACAGTTCGTGTTCAGGTAGTAAATCAGTTGGGTGAAGTGATACCATATTATCAAGGCGTGATTCAATTCGAAACAGTGGGATGTATTGAGCTAATTGGACCAAATGTAGTAGCAGCGATTGGTGGCAGTGTAGGAACGTATGTAAAAACAAATGGAAGATTTGGGGTAGGTGTTTTAAAAGTAAGTGGAAGTGGATTGGAAGAAGTGTGTATCACGTATGATATCCTAAAAAGCAAATAAAGAAAAAATATAGGTTCGTATTGTGATTAGAAATGAGGGGGAGGCAAATGAGCAAGAAAATGCAAAAACAAAATACGAAAACAAGCACTAGTTCGGACATTAGTATGAAAGTGGGGTATGGAATCGGTGCGGTTGGAAAAGATATGGTATATGCTTTAGTAGCAGGATTCCTCATGTACTATTTCAATACAGTATTAGGCGTAAGTGCAACGTTTATCGGTGTACTATTTATGGCGGCACGTACCTTTGATGCATTTAATGATCCAGTTATGGGAGTGTTAGTAGGGAAGACAAAGAGTCGATTTGGAAGATTTCGTCCTTGGCTTATGATAGGAACACTTATCAATGCGGTAGTGTTATATTTTATGTTTGCAGTTCCAGAATCGTTAGAAGGAAATCAAATGTTAATATACGTATCCGTTATCTATATAATTTGGGGTATGACTTATACCATTATGGATATCCCTTATTGGTCAATGATACCAGCTATTACGGAACCAGGAAAAGAGCGCGAAACCATGTCTGTTATAGCTAGGAGTTGTGCAGGGCTTGGATATGCAATCTCAACAGCATTAGCTATGGTGTTAGTCAGTATACTAGGTGGAGGCAATGAAAGAGAAGGATTTCGATTGGTAGCAATGCTTGTGGCTATTTTCTTTGTGATAGCAATTACCATTACAGTAACTATGGTAAAAGAAAAGAATCAAGAGCAATCAAAGGCACCGACAGTAGGTGAGATGCTTTCTGCTTTGGTGCACAATGATCAAGCCCTAGCAGTGGTAGTCACCATTGTGATATTTAACGCATCCCTTTATCTTACACAGAATCTTGCATTGTATTTCTTCCGATATGATATTGGTAATGCAGAATTATATGGTGTGTTCGGTACAGTCGGTGGTGTGGCACAGATTTTGGCAATGACAAGTCTACCGGTATTAAGAAAAAAATATACTACTAGTCACATTTTTGTGGGAGCAATTATTACAGCAATTGTGGGCTATACTATGTTGTTCCTTTTAGGTACATTAAAGATTACAAATATCGTATTGTTGGCAGTGGCAGCAGCGATTATCTTTGTGGGATTTGGACTGGCAACAGTTTTAACTACGATTTTTCTTGCAGACACGGTAGATTATGGCGAGTGGAAGAGTGGTCAGAGAAATGAAAGCGTTATCTTCTCATTACAGACTTTCGTAGTGAAGCTGGCATCCGCAATCTCAGTTTTTATCGCAGGGATAGGATTGGATGTGATCCAACTTGATATAGATGCGGCGACGCAGACAGCAGGAACATTATTAGGAATGCGGATATTAATGACTGTTATTCCAGTGTGTGGTCTTATAATAGCAATCGTGTTATTTAGAAAAAAATATAGATTAACAGAAGAAAAAATGGGCGAGATTACAATAGAACTCGGTAAAAAAATGGAGGACTAGCGATGATATCAAATGTGAACTCGATATTTGTATTAGGCACGAAGGATACAACATACTGTATGCACGTTCTACCATCTGGACATTTAGAACATTTATATTATGGAGAGAAGGTGACATTTTCGGATTGCTACCAAGGAATCTTTCCTCAAGCAGCATTTGTAGAAGGAAATCTAAATACATATGATATCGATTATCCTACGATAGGATTGGAAAATAGACCCTTGGAGTTATCTACAAGAGGAAAAGGCGATATCCGCGAACCGATGGTAGAGTTAATTTATTCGAATGGAAGCACAACATGCGATTTCTTATATGATAGCTTTTATATAGAGAAAAAGCAGAATCTTGAATCATTGCCTTCGAGTTATGACGAGTCAGGAGAAACAGAGACATTAGTGATGGTACTAAAGGATAAGAATATAGACGCAGAACTGCATCTTTATTATTCGGTGTTTGTAGATACCAATGTGATTGTTCGCAGTTGCAAGTTGTGGAATAAGGGTCAGGATGATATTCGAGTAAGAAGACTCCTAAGTTGTCAATTGGATTTTATAGAGAATGAGTATACAGTTACAACATTCAAAGGTGCATGGGCAAGAGAGATGAACCGACAAGATGTGAAATGTAGTCAAGGGATTATAGTGAATGATTCTAAGACAGGCGGTTCAAGTAACCGAAGTAACCCATTTGTTATGCTTAGTACTTCAGGAACGACGGAAGAACAGGGCGATTGTTATGCATGCAATCTGATCTATAGTGGAAATCATTATGAAGCAGTAGAGGTGAATGGATACCAGATGACCCATTTCTTGTGCGGAATCAATCCTTTTGGATTCGAATATACCCTTGCATCTAATGAAGTGTTTGAGTCTCCAGAAGCAGTTTTGACCTATTCTTCTCATGGTTATGATGAAATCAGCCAGCAAATGCATGCGTTTGTCAGAGCGCATATTGTACGAGGTGTATGGAAGAAAAAAGAACGACCAGTATTACTCAATAGCTGGGAAGCATCTTATTTTGATTTTAATGAAAGCAAACTGTTGAAATTGGCAAAAGCAGGAAGTAAGGTTGGCATTGAATTATTTGTGTTAGATGATGGATGGTTCGGCGTGCGTAATGATGATACTACGTCGCTAGGAGACTGGTATGTTAATAAGAAAAAATTACCTAATGGTTTAAAAGGGTTGGCAGATAAAATAAATACAATGGGGATGAAGTTTGGAATCTGGGTAGAGCCTGAGATGGTGAGTTATGACAGTGAGTGTTATCGAGAACATCCAGAGTATGCAGTTGAGATCCCAGACCAGAGGCAGTCACTTGGGCGTAATCAATTGGTGTTAGATCTGACACAGACAGTAGTACAAGATTATATAATAGAACAGATGAAGCAAGTATTTTCGAGTGCAAATATCAGTTATGTAAAATGGGATATGAATCGCATTGTATCCGATGCATTTTCACAAGGGTTAGAAGCTTCAAAGCAAGGAGAGTTTTATCATAGGTATATCATAGGTTTGTATCGAGTATTGGAAGAACTTACGAGTGCATTTCCAGAAGTACTATTCGAAGCATGTGCATCTGGTGGCAATCGTTCGGATCTTGGGATGCTTTGTTATATGCCACAGATGTGGGCTAGTGATAATACAGATGCTATTTGCAGGGCTCAGATTCAAACAGGGTATAGTTATGGGTATCCGATGTCAGTGATAGGAGCCCATGTTTCCAGTTGTCCAAATCATCAAACACTGCGAAACACATCCTTAGATACACGCTTCCAAGTAGCATGTTTTGGGGTATTAGGATATGAGTGTAACTTGGCAGATATGAGTGTGAAAGACCTAGAAGCGATCAAACACCATATTGAATGGTACAAAAAATATAGGAATGTACTACAATATGGTACGTATCATCGCTTGACAAGTAATGAAAATGGAACGTATAAATGGATGAGCGTTTCCCAAGATAAAAGTTGTGGGATTGGGCTGTATTTACAGACTCAGGTAACACCGAACAGTGTTAGAGGACATTTCAAAACACGAGGGCTAGCCGAGGAGAAGAAATACCATTTTACGAACCTACCATTGGTGTTTGACGTAAGAGAATTTGGGGATTTAATTAATATGATTTCTCCAATACACATAAAGCAAGATGGAATCATACACAATGTGGCTGCACAATTTGTGAAAATGCATAGTGAAAAAGAAGATTATGTGGTTACAGGAAGTGTATTGAATAAAATAGGAATACGTTTGAAACAAGGATTTGGTGGAACAGGATTCAATGATGAAGTAAGGTTCTTCCAAGATTATAGTAGTCGTTTATACATGATAGAAGAGGAGAGGAATTTATAATGGGGAATGCCAGTATATTTAATGATGTTTTAGGACCAATCATGAGGGGACCATCAAGTTCTCACGTAGCGGCAGCAGCACGAATTGGAGCAATTGCAAGAGAGATGTCTCACAATAACCTTAAGAAAGTAGAGGTGCGTGTTGACGTAAGTGGAACGTTAGTACTTACCTATGATAGTCAAGGGTCGAATCTAGGAATGCACTGCGGATTACTAGGGATAGACCTAGCAGAAGAACAAGTGCCAGAATGCTTTCAAATAATGAAAGACAGAGGAATTGAAGTTACATTTGCAGTAGAAGACATGGGGGAAACCCATCCGAATTACTATCGCTTAGATGTAGAGTGTAAGAATGGACATAGATTCTGGATGGATGCCATTAGTACAGGTGGTGGAATGGTAGAAGTCCTTTCCTATAATGGGACAAAACTTTCTATGATAGGTGATTATTATGAATTGCTTGCGCAAGGAAGTCGGGAAGAATTAGAAGCGATTAAAGAAAGTATTCATATAGAAGGCATTCATATAGAGGGTATTCAAGTAGAAGAAATGTTGATTCACGAAAATGTAGGCTGGGATCTCTTACAAATAAAGTCCCGTCATGATTTTAGTGGAGCGGAGAAAATACAAGCACTACAAGACTTGGGCGTAAATGAATGGGTAGTAGTAGCCCCTGTATTGCCAACACTGTCAAATAAAAAGAGTGTCTTACCATTTTCTAATGGGGAAGAATTATTGCAGTATGCTAAAAAGACAGACTTAAGTATGGGAGAATTAGGTGTCCTATACGAATGCATAAGAAGCGGAAATGATAGAGCAGTAGTCATGAATCAGATGGATACCATTTATACAATCATGGAACAAGCTGTAAAAACAGGATTAGAAGGAACAGAATATAAAGATAGAATCTTACATGCTCAATCGCCACTTATCGCAAAGAACAAAAAGAGAATGTTACAAGATAGTTTGATGAGCGGGATTATAGAATCTATCACAGCAATTATGGAAGTGAAAAGTTCTATGGGCGTTATTGTAGCAGCACCTACCGCTGGTTCTTGCGGTTGTTTACCAGGAACAGTCATAGGGGTATCAAACTACATGGAAGTAGAAAGAGAAGAATCATTACTTGCGCTATTTGCGGCAGGATTAATCGGTGTGTTTTTTACAAATAATGCTACCTTTGCAGCAGAAGTTGCAGGATGTCAGGTAGAGTGTGGCGCTGGTTCTGGAATGGCAGCGGCAGCAGTAGCAC
>JAWXVA010000029.1:0-25616 GCA_044425815.1 Eubacteriales bacterium | reverse complement strand
CAAGCGGTGCATTTGGAAATGTGGAGTATGTGATATATGAAGAACCGCAGAATGTGGTTGTAGATTCACCGTGTGCGGAAAATCCGTATACGATAAAACCGAACACGGAAATGACGGATCCGTCAAACACGACACAATTAAATACTAATATATTAAATACTAAACAATTAACTACTAATCTATCTATCCATCATAGAGAGGGGGTGATGGAAGATGTAGGAGATATAGAAGATATGGATGTAGTGGGTTCATTAGCAAAGATTCGTAATCAGATTCAATATGACAAATTATGCAATGCGTATGGAGTAGAATTGATAGATGGATTGATGAGCTTATTTGAAGATGTATTTTATACAACCAATAAGACCTTACGTGTAGGTGGAGTAAGTAAATCCATTGTACAGGTGAGGGAACGATTTATGAGATTAGAGAAACGACATATTGATTATGTGCTGAAGTGCATGAAAGAGACAACTACACCGATTAAGAATTATAAGAGTTATGTAATGACTGCTCTATACAATTCATTTGACACAATTGGATTGAGTGAGCAAAGAGAAAGAATAAGTACAGATAAAAAGAAAAAGCCAGATAGCAATCAGTTTAATAATTTCCAATCGAGAGAATATGATATGTCGAACTTGGAGGCATTGCTATTAGGGTACAAAAATAACAAAGGAGAAAGTGAAAATGAGTAGAGAAGAAATGAAGCCTTTAGAATTAGAATACGTGGAGAAAGATGGATTGTATTATCCGTTATTGTCATTTGATTCAGTGGAGAGTGAAGCAGATCTGGTAGGTGTTGGGAAGTATGGAACACTCTGGCTGGAGCAAATGCGAGAGCATTATCCATATCAGTATAAGCTAATGAGATTAGGTGGGGAATTGAGACAGGCTGCCTTGCAGGTGAATAAAGAAATGTATGATTGCATTGAGCAAATAGAGGAAGAGCAGTTTAGAAAACATTACACAAATGAGTCGAGGGGATTTATGGAAACATTGAGACTTAGAAATCAGATTCGTATGATTGCGGAAGAATTGGCGATAGAGGAAATCATCAAGTGTAGTCAAAAGTTATAGCAGTAATGGTGAAGTGAACTGAAAAAGTGAAGTCAAAATCCAGAAGTGGACTCATTTGTTCATGCACTTGGGAAAATGAGTGAGTGAACTTGTTATAGCAAAGTCAGTTATTTTGGGACAAAGTGAGTGATAAAGTGAGTGACTAAGTAACTGAAAATAGCGAAAAGTAATTATCAGAAGTAATTACTTCAAAACGGAAAGTAATTATTCGATAACTGAATAGTTAGTGATAAATAGCGAAATCAGTTACTTAGTAACTGACGAGTAATTATATAAATATGCTATTTAGCGTAGCTATATAACCGTCGGAGACCGCAAAACCTGCTTGCAGGTTGCATTTTTGATGGCGTAGCTGTCAAAAGTGCTTTTGCGTTACTTTTGGAAAAAGTAACAAAATCATGTGCCGTGTCCGGCACCTTTGGGAATGTGAAATAGGAAAACAGATAAATGTAAGAATGAAATTGAGAAGATACGAAGGAGGAAAATGATATAGAAAGAACAATTAGTGTGATGGTTGGAAAGGGTTCGATTCAACATAATAATCGAAAATATTCAACTAAGAATGTCGATAAGACAAGAACGGAGAGAAATACAGTATTTGTAAATGATAGTTTAAAAGGTGTGTATCATGAATTATTTGATGAGGCATTGGAAGAATATAACAAGAGGCAGAAACGAGAAGATAGGCGTATTCGTAATTATTACGATAAGATAGCTAGCGGTAAACAAGAGAAGTTGTTCCATGAGATTATTTTGCAGATTGGAAATCGAGACGATACACATGCTTGTAGCGAGGAAGGGAAATTGGCAGAGCAAATATTGACGGAGTATATGTCAGAATTTGAAAAGCGGAATCCTTATCTTCGTGTATTTAATGCAGTGTTACATATGGATGAAGAAACACCACATCTGCATATTGATTATGTTCCATTTACAACGGAAAGCAAGAATCGAGGACCAAATACAAGAGTGTCATTTAAGCAGGCAATGGCACAACAAGGATTCCGTGGTGGAAGTCGTAAAGAAACAGAATGGAAACAATGGGCGGATAGTGAGAAAGAACATTTGGCAAGTGTTATGAGAAAACACGATGTGGAATGGTTGCAGTTGGGGATGCACGAGAAACATTTATCCGTGTATGATTTCAAAAAGCAAGAACGAATCAAGGAAGTGGAAAAGCTGGATAGTCGGATTTCTGATATACGATATAATGTGAAAAAGGAGCGGTTAGAAAAGGCAAGGTTGAAAATACAAAATTACAGTCGTGTTAGAGAGAATGAAGAATTGTTGGAGCATAATATCAAGCTAGAAAGTGAAAATGTAGAACTGATGGAGCATAAAGTTACATTGACGGATAAAAATGAGGAGTTACAAGAACAACAGGAAACGTTGAAACAACAGTATCATCTGTTAGAGCAGGAATATGAGTCGAAACAAGTATATCTGGAAAGTGAATTAAAGTTGCAGGTAGCGCAGATGGAAGAGGAAGTAGATGATTGGGGCAAGACAACGAGATATGTTTCGAGTCTGGAAGATACTTATGAGAATAGTCGAGAATGGCAGCTAGATGAACCGAGTGGATTTATGACAGTAAGAACGTATAAAGAAAAGGTAGTGGATCCATTGGTGCGGAAATTAAAAGAGGTGATAGTAAATCTTGCGAGGAAATGTTCGTGGTTGGAGAAACAATTGCAGAAGAAGGAGTATGAGAATCATCAATTGAGCAATCTGGTGAGTAAGCATAAGGACGATAAGCAGTATTGGGAGTATTTGACCAAGGATATGAAGGTAAAGGCTGATAAATACGATGTGTTGGAACGTGGTATGGGGACAGAGCAGATAGAGCATGTGATGAAGGCAGTGGAAGAACGAGAGAGGGGGTGGAGGTAGGAAAAAGTGACGAATAAAAGTGACGAATAAAAGTGACGAAAAAAAGTGGCGAATAAAAAGCGGCGAAAAAAGGTGGCGAAAAAAAGATAAGTAATAATCTCAATAGGTATAGCATATAATAAAATCAACTGAATATGGTACGTAAATTGCGGGAAAGGTTGACAATCTCCAACGATTCATGTATTCTAATAATCAGTGATCGTGTTACAGATACTTGAGAGGACTGTAACCTAAGAAAACCTCCTACGGGAGGTTTTTTTGTATATGAGGAGACAAGCAATGGAGAAAATGACAAAGATAAATAAAATTTTTTTGACATATGAACAACAGATAGAGATGTTGCAAGAAAAAGGATTAATTATTAAAGATACAGATTACGCAATCCAGTTGTTGAAGCAACATAGTTATTTTGCATTGGTATCAGGTTACAAAAGTCCATTTAAGAATAAAACGGGTGAATATAAATTGCATACAACGATAGAAGATATTTATAGATTGTATGAATTTGATGAAAAATTACGAGAGTTGTTCTTGCGAAATATATTAAAAGTAGAAAAGCATGTGAAATCATTAATTTCTTATACATTCTGCAAGGTGTATGGTGAAAATCAAAGCCATTATTTAAATGTAACTAACTATAATTATTCAAATGGACTACAAGTTGAGATTAATCAGTTAGTGAATAAATTATCTAGCATAGAGCAGAATCCAAGTCAGTATTTGTATATCAAGCATCAAAAGCATAAATATGGCAATGTTCCATTATGGGTTATGGTAAAGGCGTTGACATTAGGAACTATTTCTAAGATGTACAGTGTTCAAACATATAATGTACAAACACAAATTAGCAAAGAGTTTCCGTTTGTGCATGAAACGATGTTGGCAAATATGATTGATATTTTATCAAGAGTTAGAAATGTTTGTGCTCACAATGAGAGATTGTTTGATTATCAATATAAGAATAAAAAAATAGATGATACAGCAGTACATACTATTCTAAAGATAAAAAAAGATAAGCGTGGATTTAGCAAAGGGAAAAGTGATTTGTTCGCAGCGATCATTGCATTAAAGTATACAATAAAAGAGGAAGATTTTAATTGTATGATAGACGAATTAGAAGTATTACTAACTGAATTATGTGATAATACTCAGAATTTACAACAAAATCAGATGTATAAATATATGGGATTTCCAGAAAACTGGAAAGAAATAAAAAATTGTTTAAAGGTTGAAAGTATCAGTTGAAATGAATGGGAAATCTGTTATAATGCGAATAAGCCGTTGAGAGGCGAGGGTCATGCCTTAATCCAAATATCTCATTTGCGGGCGAGGGAGTTGCTATATGCACTCTCTCTTTTTTTGTTGCAAGAAAGAAAAATATATTGGATAATAACAAAATAAATGTTAATATAAAATAAAAATGTTATAAGGGTAAAAAATTAGGATATGGAGATAGGATGGTTAAGTATTTAGAAGAAGTATTGGGATTCAAAACAATAATGGATACATGGGAACAAGTGACGGAGTTACCTGTTTATTTGCGTAGTAATAAAGAATATTATTTACTTGAAATTGAAGATCAATCGTGTATTGTGATTAAGATATTATCTCAGGAATTTGGTTTGGCAAACTTCCAAATGCAATTAGAAAAAGTGAAAATTTATACAAATAAAAACATTATTTTGTGGTTAGATGGAGTATCTACATATCAGCGACAGGTATTGATTAAGAATAAGATAGCGTTTGTTGTTCCGAATTCACAGATGTATGTTCCGTTTCTAGGAATGTATTTTAGAGAACGTATGAAGAATCAAGTGGTTAGCGCAGATAAGTTAACAGCAATGGCGCAGTTCATTTTGTTATACATCATTTACAATCCAAGTAATGAGGGATACACACAAGCAGATATCGCAACGAAATTAAATATATCAATAATGAATGTGAGCAGAGGTGTGGCGGAACTAAGTAGATTACAATTGGTTACAGCTGAAGCTGTTGGACGGAGTAAGTACATAAAATCAGTTGTAAATGGAAAAGAGCTTTATGAATTATCTAAAGGATATTTGCAATCACCAATACAGACGAAAATGTATGTATTAAAAGAAAATGCGTATATGGGTTTCATGGTAGCAGGTGAAGAAGCACTTGCTATGAAATCTATGCTAAATCCACCGAAAAACGTGATAAGAGCATTAGATAAAAAGAAAAAATCTATAATTTCACAAGAGGATATTGTGGATCCAAACTGGGTGTTGGGAGATGAGTATATTGAGCTGGAATTATGGAAATATAATCCGGAATGTTTAAGTATGGATGGAATGGTGGATGTGATTTCACTTGCGTTAAGTTTGCAAAGTGAGAACGATGAAAGAATAGAACTTGAGATAGAGGGAATGCTTGACGAACACCAGTGGAAAAGTATCAGAGATTAAATGAAGTAGGTATATGAAATCGAGGTGAAGAAGATGTTATGTCAATTTAGTGTTAAGAATTATAAGAGTATACGAGATGAGATGACTTTGAATATGGAGGCTATGGATATAGACGAACATAGAGAAACATTGATAGAAATGAATGATGGAGAAAGGTATCTACCTCTGGCAGTTATTTATGGGGCAAATGGTAGCGGTAAGTCAAATGTATTGGAAGCTATGAATACTCTAGTAGCGAAAATAGTTCGACCAGTTGAAGCAATAGCAGATAGAGATGAAATAAACTACAAACGAAAACTATTGATAATACCATTCGCATTTGCCGAGGATACGAAAAAAAGTCCAACGGAATTCGAGTTGTTCTTTCGTACTGAAGTCGCAGAATATAGGTATCAATTACATCTAATGAAAGATGTAGTGATGTATGAAAGTCTATCAAGAAGAAAATGTAATACTGAGGAAGAAGACATCGAAACATTATTTGAGAGAAGTTGTAACGGGGAAATTATACTAGCAAGAGATTTGAAAAGGTTACAGATAAGTGCGGAGATTTCAGAAACGTTACCATTACTTTCGTATCTAGGATTTACCTACCGTAAAAATACTGTTGTAAATGATGTATTTGAGTGGCTAGAAAATAAGATTCGATTCTGCACTGAGAATAAACTACCACGTGCTTTAAGAATGATGAAAGATGAGAAGATAAAACAGCTTGCTCTTCAGATGATGAACGAAATGGATATTGATATTGTAGATTTCAGAGTGGAGGTAAATGTAAATTTATTTGAAGTATATGTGACACATGTTGTGGATGAGATTAAGGTGGAACTTATGCTACAAGATGAGTCTAGTGGAGTGCAGAAAATATTTGAAAGGTTGCCATTCATTGCACAAAGTTTAGCAGGTGGAGAAGTGTTGGTAGTAGATGAATTAGATGTAAGAATGCACCCAGTATTGCTTAGATATATTATTCAATTGTATCGTGATAAAAATTCTAATCCACATGGAGCACAATTGATATTTACGTCAAATGAATTGTCTACAATGACCGAAGAAGTATTTCGAAGAGATGAGATATGGTTTGTGGCACAAGGGAGGATGCAAGAAACAAAGTTGTATTCGTTGGTCGAATTTAAGGCGTTAGACGATGAGGGCACGTTAGATAAAGGAAACTATGATCAGAAGTATTTGGAAGGGAAATATGGAGCAGTACCTTGCTCAGAGAGAATTGCAAATTGGCGGCAAAGATAAGTAATTAATTATTACATAGATGCTTAATATCAAAACGGAATAATATAAATGAGAACTAAGGAGGAAATAATGCGAGAGTCAACATTAGATGTATTAGTATCAGATTTGCATATAAAACAAATAAATTTTGAAATCTCTAATAATAGCCTTAAGGAGAGCACGATAGAATTTTTTGAAGAAATCATAAAATATGTTCCAGTTGTTGAAACAAGAAGAGGAATGTATTATAGAGGGAGAATTATTGGGTTGTATGATGGTGCAGATAAGGGAGTGTTATGGAAAAATAACATACCAGTCACAGGATATGATATAGAAAATTCAGGAATAGCACCTAAGAATTGTATAGTTAAACGAGGGCGAATCAATCAAGTGAATGAGCAGGTTTTATATATTGCAGAAGATGAGCGGACAGCAATATATGAAGTGACAAAGGAAAATCAACAAGATTATATATCTTTGGCAAGTTGCTTGATTGAGCATCCAATTAATGTAATAGATTTTTCGGCTATAAATGAAGAAAAGTTTAAGGAATTATTTCCAAAAGAAATGAGAACAAAGTTTAGTGAACAATTTGGCATGTCGTGGTTAAAGATTTATGTGCAGATGCAAATGTATTTATCATCTGAGGAATATGCAGAAAATGATTATCTTATTCCGCTAAAATTAATTGAATTGATTAAAAAGAATAAAGATTTATCGGGTATTCAGTATGCATCATCCTATACCATGAAATCTAATATAGCTTTATGGGATGAAAATGTATTTTTGAAATGTGATAATAGTATTGTCACACACCACACAGAATGGATATAATGTTATTTGTAGGTTGAGGAAAGGTGGTTAGAAGGATAAAATGAGTGAAATTGATGATAAAAGTTATATGATAAATGAATGGAACTATGAAAGAAATAAACCGTTACTTCCCTCTGATTTAGCGCCTCGTAGCAATAGAAAAGTATGGTGGAAGTGCAAAAAGGGACATGAGTGGCAAGCTACGCTTAATGATAGATATAGAGGAACAGGATGTCCCTATTGTGCTGGAAATAGATTGATTGAAGGAATTAATGATTTACAAACTGTAAATCCAGAATTATCATTAGAGTGGAATTACGAACAAAATAATCCACTGCGTCCATCGGATTTTACGGGGAAAAGTAGAAAAAAAGTGTGGTGGAAGTGCAAGAATGGACATGAATGGCAAGCTAATATTAGTGATAGAGCTAGAGGGAATGGATGTCCCTATTGTGCTGGAAAGCGACCTATAATAGGGGTTAATGATTTGGAAACCGTAAATCCAAAACTCGCACTAGAATGGAATTATGAGAAAAATAAACCGAAAGTACCATCGGATTATATGCCTCGTAGTGGAAAAAAAGTGTGGTGGAAATGTAAGCAAGGTCATGAATGGCAAGCAACAATAGATAGCCGCAATAAAAATGGATGCCCTTACTGTGCAGGGCAAAGAGTAATACAAGGAGAAAATGATCTTGTAACTGTTGCTCCTGAATTTGCAAAAGAATGGAATTATGAAAGAAATAAAAATCTGTTACCAACCGAAATATGTGCAAAGAGTGGTAAAAAAGTATGGTGGAAATGTAAATGGAACCACGAGTGGCAAGCAACTCCAAATAGCAGAGTTTATCATAATCTGGGCTGTCCTAAATGTTCAAGTGAACTAAGTACTTCTTTTCCGGAACAAGCAATTCTATATTATATAAAACAATGTTTTAATGATGTAGATAGTAGAAAGAAACTTGAAAATAAAATGGAACTTGATATATATATTAAAGCCATTAATGTTGGAATAGAATATGATGGAATTAGATATCATTCAAATAAAGCAGCATTAGAACGAGAAGAACGGAAAAACTTATATTGCAATAAATATGGCATTATATTATATCATGTGGTGGAAGTTCATGAGATACCTGAAATAGTAAAAAATAATTATTTGTATCGTATATTGAAAAAAAGAGAAAAAGGATTGGATATTGTTATAGAAGAGCTGCTTAGAATTTTGATGGTAAATAGTACGAATGATATACCGATAATTGATACAAAGTTAGAACAAGTTACTATCATGAATCAATATGTTAATGAAAAAGAAATGAATGAAATCTTCTCAGATGTACTTTTGAAAGAGTGGGATTATGAAAAAAATGGTAATCTTAAACCCAATATGTTTAGTAAAGGATCAAACAAAAAAGTATGGTGGAAATGTTCAAAAGGTCATAGTTATCAATGTGCTATACATCATAAAACAGGTGAAAATGTAACAGGGTGTCCATATTGTTCGAATCAAAAAGTATTAGAAGGATACAATGATTTAGCAACAATATACCCAGAGTTGGTAGCACAGTGGAATTATAAAAAGAATGTGTTACTACCCAAAGATTATACATCAAAAAGTTACAAAAAAGTTTGGTGGATTTGTGCACATGGTCATGAATGGGAAGCAGGAATAAATAAACGTGTAAGAGGAGATAATTGTCCATATTGTGGTGGTAAAAAAGTTGCAATTGGATATAATGATTTAGCTACAACGGATCCAGTTATTGCTAGTGAATGGAACTATAAACTTAATGGTGAGCTGACACCAGAGAAGGTTACGAGGGGAAGTAACAAAAAGGTTTGGTGGGTTTGTAATGAAGGACATGAATGGATTCAAGCAGTTAATCAAAGAACAAGACGAGGTGGGAATATATGTCCTATTTGTAGGGGAATAAAATAGCTTAAGTATAATATAATTAACACTAAATAAATTCATCAGCAGCAATTACAATAATTTGAAAATTAGTAGCATCCTTGAGTTCGATGAGCACACGTTGTGCGTCATCTGGAACTCGAAGGGATGCTATTTTTAGTTGTTCCGTTTCATTTAAAATATCATATAGTTTATAAATTAATTCGAGATTTTCCATGGGAACTCCTTTTTATGTCTGTTCTTTATATGGAGCAATTATAACATCGAGCTGTTATAAAATCAACTCATAGATGTTCTTTATTTGGAGCAGAAAGAGGTGGATTGTGGAACAGAAAGTGAAACAAGATGATACAATTGGAAATAACTTGAGAGATTTACGAATGAAATGTGGATGGACGCAAGAGCAAGTCATAGCCAAGATGCAGGTGCTTGGTTGTTCTGTTTCTAGAAGTAGTTATGCGAAGATTGAATCAGGAATATGTAACATCAGAGTAAGCGAACTGAAAATATTGAAGAAGATATACAACACATCGTGGGATAACATATTTAAATAAGGTGTGTTTTATATAGATAAGTTTAAATTGTAAATGTCATACTTGAATAATAGATAATTGTGGTGACCTCTATTTCAGTAGATATGAAACGAATGTACAAATGATTAGGAGGATTAACACATGGAACAAACATCAAACATTCACGAGAGATTATATGACATAAGAAATGATTTGAAGTTGACGCAACAGGAAATGGCAGACATATTAGGTGTAACACGAGGAACAGTTTCGGAATTTGAGAATAATGAATCAAAACATTTGAATGAAGAGCAGATTATAAGACTGGCAGAAAAAGCAAATGTCTCATTTAATTATATTTTGGGTTTTGGAAATGCAAAGAATGTAACAGAGGTGACGCTTGATCAGGTAGGTTTGAGTGATAGAGCAATTCAAGTATTACAAGGGAAAAGTTTGGAAATGAAGGTGTTGAACGATTTATTAGAAAGTGAACATTTCCCAATGCTATTGTCTCAAATCAAAGTTCTGCAGGATGCTAAGTTAGCAGCGAGTACAATAAAATATAATAACACCCTAAACTTAATAGCATGTATGGTGGATAAAACAAATGCGGAGCATGAGGAACTGGAAAATCCGATTTCGTCATTGGGCGTAAGAGCACGTACTGTAGATGATAATGCAATGCAAAAAACAAATATAACGAAGACATTTGCAAAGATTATGGAAGAGTGTGAAGAGAAAACAGTACCAGTAGAACCAACGGATGAAATGAAAGCGGCATTTACACTGGGACATACGATGGATGAAATGATTGTAAAATATGCAACTACACATGATTGTCTGGAAGCACCGAAATTGACAGCGGAGGAAATAAAAAAGACAACGAGGCAGATTCTAGGAGGAACGGCATTGACAGAAGTACCAGATTTTGCGGAGTTTATGGAGTTTGCGATACAGTTTTGGGATGAGAAGAAAGATAACAGAATTGACAAAGGAGAAGAGTAGATATGATAGGGTATCATTATTGTTCTATAGACACATTTGTTAGTATAATTGAAAGTGGTAATCTTAGGCTATCAAATGGATTTATAATGAATGACTCCAGAGAATGCAGATGGGGGTTTGATATTTACAGAGAAGAATTTCAAAAAAGAATTGAGAAAATGGTATCTGATAAAAAGGAGATTTTAGAGTATGCATTATTTGATATTGAAAGTTCAGGAGATGATTGGGTGTATGAGGATTACACTCCGTATATTACTTGTTTTTCGAAACAAAAAGATTTATTGAGTCAATGGAGAGGTTATGGTGATGATGGATATGGTGTAGCAATAGGGTTTGATTTAAATCAAGTTCATGGTAATAGCAATAAAATCTTACAATTATATGACGTAGAATATGATATAAAACAACAAAAGAAAAAAGTTGAGAAATTATTAGATGCTATGAGGGTGACAGAAGATAATACTGTGAAATATAGACGTATGAAAGAAATTGTCTATGATATACAAGAAAATTTTGTGAAAATAATACAACTTTCAACTAGCATTAAGAATCCAGCATTTATAGAAGAACAGGAAAAACGTTTGGTGTATTTTGAAAGTAACCAAGAGGTGAATAGTGAATCTAAAATCAAAATATCTGAATTGAAATATCGTGCAACAAGAACAAATCTTATTTCTTATGTAGAAGTTGATTTTAATGCATTGAAAAGAGAAGGTGTAATAAAAGAAATTGTAATTGGTCCTAAAGCACAAGTTACGGCAAAAGAAATTGCAGCGTTTATCAATAGATGTGGATATTCAAAAACAACAATACAAAAATCTCAAGCTACTTACTGTTAATTATGTGAAAAAAGAGGATGTCGGGAAATAGGCTATTTAGCCTATTTCCCGACATCCTCGGTAGTGCGTTAGTGCTTTCTATCTTGATGTGATTTTAGGATTGCACCAGCTTTAGATTTTTCGGCTTTATTACTTGAGGTAGAAAGCGTTTTAGCTGCATTGGATACTCTTTTTGATGGAGTACATTTTTTTTCCATGTTATATATTCCTTTCTTGTATTAATTTACGGTGTATTGTTTCCAAGGTATTCGTGTAGGATTAATCTTGCTTAGGAAACGTACGATGTCAGTTCTTCCATTGTATTTTAAGGAACCATTAGCATTTTTACCAACCAAGATAATTGGTACATTACCAAAAATGGGAATGAAACTTGCACGGGTAGTTTCGATGGTAGAGCTGGTAAGTACATGTGGATTCACTACTGCAAGGGCGAAAGTTATGCTTTGTTCTTTTATTTTTGCTCCTGTAAATGTCATATTCAATTCTCCTTTCGTTAGATTTAGGGAAACGCATTAAATGAATTGAATATTTTAGAGCAATATGTTATTATTCAAATGGAGTTTGAATTTTGCAATATATAGAATTCATCTAAAGAGGTGACCATGTGAGGGTCATCTCTTTTATTTTACGCTTATTAGCAGTCTGTATATGAGAGTGCTAATAACCTATAAACATATATTATCATCGAATACTGATGAAGTCAAGAATAAATGTGAAGAAATCACGAATAGAATATAAAAATATCGAAAAACAAGAAAAAAATAAGAAACAAACATTTGACAATGTGAAAAAATCACATTATAATCTAATTAAAAGAAAAGATGAGGTGTAGAGTATGTTAGTGGGATTTTCTATCAATAATTATAAGTCATTTAATGCAACACAAACTTTTTCGATGAAAGCAAGTAAAATAGCGAGACATAAAGAACACATTATACAGCATGAAAATTATAAAGTCCTAAAAAGTAGTTTAATATTTGGTGCGAATGCAAGTGGGAAAAGTAATATGGTACATGCGATAAAAACATCGAGAGATATTGTTTTAAGAGGTACTGATAGGGTGAATTTAAGCAAAAAACATTTTCGGATAGAGAAAGAGACATTACATCAACCAGGTGTGTTTGAATATAGAATTATACAATCAGAAGTTGAGTATTCCTATGGAATAGCTGTCTCATATATAAATAAAGAAATCATAGGTGAATGGTTGATTAAAATTGAGAAAGACGGAAAAGAGGTATGTGTATTTGAGCGTGATGTGGATGAAGAGGGAATTAGTGTGATTAATTGTCATATGCACTATGAAACTGATGATGAAAATACCAGAATGAATATCTATTTAGATGATTTTCGAGGAGATATATCAGATACGTTTAAGAAGAAAACTA
Source organism: Eubacteriales bacterium (assembly GCA_044425815.1). Taxonomy (GTDB): domain Bacteria; phylum Bacillota; class Clostridia; order Lachnospirales; family Lachnospiraceae; genus CAUPWF01. The sequence continues at coordinate 12,515 of JAWXVA010000029.1, read as the reverse complement.
TATTATCAGATATAGCACAGCGTGTAAATAATAAATCGGGAGTATTTAGTGAAATTACTAATGTATATGAATGGTTTGATAATTTAATGATTATTTTCCCAAATACAAAATATAATGGAATTAATGATGCAAGTATGGATTCAGAGAAAAATTCGTTTTTTACCCAAATGCTTACTTTTTTTGATACTGGAATTGAAAATATTGAGGGATGCGCAGAAGAAATGGATTTTGATAAATTATTTCAAGATATGCCAAGTGATGATGCACAAAAAATAAAACTCGAAATAGCTAATAAAGTAATTGATAGTCCAATTATATTTAAAATAAATCAACGGATGTATATATTAAGACAAGATGAGAGTGGAAATATCATTTATAATAAGATGCTATTGGATCATGGAAACAGTGAGGATTTATTTGAATACGCAGATGAGTCAGATGGTACGAAACGTCTATTTGATTTGTTGCCTCTTTTTTACGAAAAGAAAAAAAGTAGTGTGATTATTATAGATGAAATAGACAGAAGTTTACACACAAATTTGACTAAGAGATTTTTAAAATTATTTTATGAATTAACTAAAGCTGATGAAAGTCAACTAATTGCAACGACACATGATTCTAATTTATTAGATTTAGAATTAGTAAGACAAGATGAAATTTGGTTTGTAGAGAGACAAGAAGATCATAGTTCTAGTATATATTCATTAAATAAATACAAGGAACGCTTCGATAAGAAGATTGATAAAGAATATTTGTTGGGACGTTATGGTGCTATACCAATTTTTGATGAATCATTAGTAGGAAGTGCCGCCTATGAGTAGTAGATATAGATTAACGGCTACGGCATATGAACGAGAGGATGAAGCAGAGAAGGTATCGCCTCTTAAAATGATTTTTTTATCAGTTGAAGGAAATGTGACAGAGAAAGAATATTTTGTAGGAGTTTCAAAGAATAGAAAGACACTGGGAATTAATGCAAAGATAGATATAGAAGTGTTAAAGCGAAGTAGTAAAGACACAAATAGTGCTCCGCAACATGTGATAGAGTTACTGGAAGAATATATTAGGTTAAGAGAATTAGGGAATCACATGTTAGATACAGAACTTCCAACGGAGATTGTAGAAAATTTTGGCGAAGATTTTATACAAGGTTTTATAAGAAATCCTGAATTACTGCCGAAAAAGAAGAAAAATCAGTTCGTTACAGAATTGATGAAAATAGGATATGATATTAATTACCGAAAGTATTTACAAAAATATAATAATGAGATGGATGAATTCGCAATATTAATAGATAGGGATATTTATACACATTCGGAAAATAATATGGAAGAATGTATAGCTTATTGTATTTTAAAAGGCTATCAATGTTATATAGCTAATCCATGTTTTGAGTTATGGTTATTATTACATTTGTCAGATGTAATAGAGGAATATAAAGAATGCTTTGATGAATTATATCAGAATCAAAAAGTATCAAATCAGCATACGTTTGTTAGCAAACAGGTATCCAATAAAGCGAATCATGGAAAAAGTGGTATAAATTTCTCGGAAAATTATTTGCCACATGTTGAAGAGGCGATTATAAGAGCAAAAGAGTTAGCAACAGAGGAAGATTTGGTAAATGCGATTGGGTGTAACTTGTGGAAATTAATGGAAGGTATGATGAATTTTAAATAACTTATTGAAAATGTAGGCATCCGCCTACATTTTCTCGTTTTCCACCAAAATCCCCTCAATCTCGTGCAACTCAAGGTTTTTCCACTTTCCGTGATATTATCATGTCGTCGACTAGTACCGATAACATTTGATACATCCGGAGTGTTGAATGAAATTCAAGAAGTTGGTACTACACATCTTTTTTATGTATAACGAGGACAAGCTCCTAATATACATGGGATAAGAACAGTAGAAGGAAGACTACATGAAACAACCTGAGATCAAATACAATTGGCACAACCCAAATACAGAAGAAAGAACAGCAGAGGCTATGGCACATTTAATTGCGGAGGTTTTTATACGTAAGGTCATGAATAATGGCTGGGTGGCGACGATAGATGAGTATAACGAGAGGATTGCAGAGGTGAAGGAAGAGAAGTTGCGAGAGTTACAGGCACAGGAGTTGGAGCAAGAGCAGGTACAAGAAGAATATTATTACGAAAGAAGTGGAGGGAGAGGAAGATAGTAAAGTAATAAAATAGCAGAGAAAGAGTTTGACACTAACCACATCCCATAGTAAAATGAAAACACAAATCGAATAATAGCACAAGAAATAAAAGTTGACACAGAACGTTTGTGGAACTACATACAATATTAATCAGATATAACACTAGGGTAGTATCGTTGCAGGACGGTTATTACTCTAGTTTATTTCTGTGGAAGGGAGAGTGCTGATATGAACATTGTGGCGTATTGTAGGGTTTCAACGGATAAGGAAGACCAGTTGAATAGCTTAGAGACGCAGAAGCAGTTCTTTGAGGAGTATGCGAAGCTGAATAATCATAAGATTATTAGAGTCTATGCGGATGAGGGAATTAGTGGAACGAAATTAAATAAGAGAATTGCATTTATGCAGTTGATGGAAGATTCCAAGCAAGGGGAGTTCGATATGGTGGTTACCAAGGACATTTCCAGACTTGCGAGAAATACAGTGGATTTTCTACAGAGTATCCGCACCTTGAAAACAAGAAATATTGAGACGAAATTCATTACCAATAATATGTCAGCCAGTGCTGATTCTGAATTTATTTTGACCTTATATGCGGCGATGGCGCAGGAAGAGTCGGCAAATATGTCCAAGAGGATTAAGTTTGGGAAGAAGGCAAATGCTGAGAAGGGGCGTGTACCGAATCTTATTTATGGATATAACAAGATTAAGGGCGAGTATTTCACATTGGAAATCAATGAGGAAGAGGCAAATGTGGTACAGCGTATTTTCAATATGTATACCATTGAGGGATATGGTGAAAATAAAATTGCTATGATTCTGAATTCTGAGAAGTGTTACACCAGACGAGGGTGCGAGTGGGCACAGCATACCATTGGACGTATCCTAAGAAATGAAATCTATATTGGGCGCATTATCAATGGCAAGCAAGAGATTGCGGATTATTTGACTGGAGAGCGTAAGGACAAAGACGAGGAAGAATGGCAGATTATGGAGCGACCAGAGTTGCGTTTGATTAAGCAGGAGCAATTTGACGAGGCACAGAGTATCTTGTTAAGCCGAAAGGATTCCTTTAAGCTGACTAGCAAGCGAAATAGCACCAAGCATGTGTTGAGCACCATGATTGTGTGTGGAGACTGTGGGTATTCATTTAGACAGGTAAAGCGAAAGATTAAAGATGGTTATAGTTTATCATGGGTATGCAGTGGCAGAAATGCTAGAGGGAAGGATAGCTGTAGCAATCACATTAAGTTGAGGGAGGCAGACATTTTCGCTGAGTTAAATAATTACCTGATGTATATGGAGACACATAAGGAGCAAATCATTGCCGATGTACTGAAGCAATTCAAGAAACAGTATAAGGGTGTGAAAGACAATGAGAAGGCGAAACGTGTCTTGAAACGTGATTTGGACAAGCTGAATAAGACCAAAGAGAAATATAAAGAAATGTATACGGCGGACATCATTACCATAGAGGAGTTGAAGGAGAAGAACAACGAATTGAAGGTACAGATAGAGCAGGTGACGTCGGATCTAAATATGGTGGAGAATAATCTAACCAAATGCGACCAGCTAGAAGATATGTTGAATGAGACATTTGACAATATCGGAATTGCAACCAAGGTCGAGGAAATGACGAATTTACAATTGAAGAAAATTATTAAAGAAATCAAGGTATCCCCTGATGGCACTGTTGATATTTATTTGAATTTACTATCCGAACTAGGGTTAGCACAAAACGTTCTGTTATATGCTGACCGTACATAAAGATATCACTGATCGTCTCCAACAAATCAACCCATCTCTAGCTGAGCAGGCGCGTAAAGTTCTTGATTTAAATAAATCAGAGAGACATATCCGTGGTGGACTTGCTACGAAGGAAAAATACAAACATAGCGAAAAAGTGGACTAAAATAATAAAGTAGACGAAATGTTGTGTAAAATTCGTATTTACGTGTTATAATTTACATGAGTTTATATAAATATATTGTGTATGACTAACAGGGGGAGATACGAAAGATGGACTTGATGCAAAAAGATGGAATACTATATAAACGATATAATTTAAAAAATATATTTTTAGATGCTATGTATGGATGCTTAGAATCGACACAGGAGTTGGATGATTATTTATATCAGGAATATAAAATTACTTCGAAAAGTACGTTTGGACTGCTATCAGTATGGCTGGGGGAGCTATTTGAGAGTCATAAAAGTATAGTGCGAGAAGGGTTACAAGCACTTCAAATACCAGTAATAGACATACAATGTCAATGTGTAGAATTGTTGAGTTATCAAATGTTGGTACTTGTGATTTATCCATTGAGTGAGGATAGTTTGTATCCGCATTATCAAAGATGCGTGCAGAATGAGCTGCGATTATTTACACCAGAGAAAAGTATTTCTTTAGGAGAACGTTGCAAGGGGCTTGCAAATTTTAATAAAACACTAGCTTTGATGAACCATAATTTGGAATGGAATTTAGTATTTGGTAAAGGGATACTAATTAATAGCAAACAAATAGAAAAACTGAGAATTGTTCCCATGAAATATCCAAAAGATTTGGATGGAGAGGTAGAAAAATCCATTATCCAGAATAATTCATTTCAATACGAAAAGTGTTTTGGAAAACTGTGGACATATTGTAGACAAGAAGTGCATGCCCCCAAAGAAGTAAAAGGTGTATGCTTACAATATTGTGCAAATATAAAACGCCTTGCAAAACATATAGCGAAGAAAGAAGATGAAATTCAATATTTTGAATTGTTGAATGTAGTAGGGAGTGCGCACTATTGGCGTGAAATTTGGGAAGCGTTATTAAATTACACAACCATTATGTATGGTGAGATAAATGAAGAAGTTCATTATAGCTTGCTAGTTAGCCAAGCGAAAATGCAGATTATAGAATATTATAATGAGGGAATTACATTAGAAGAGATAGCAGAACGCCTACATGTTTCAGAGGAGCATCTAAGTCAATTGTTTAAGAAAGAGACAGGACTTACATTCAGCGAGACAATACGCGGTTTCCGAATTCAAAGAGTAAAGAAATTATTGGAATCAAGTCAATTGAAAATGAGTGAAATAGCGAAACTAACAGGATATTCTGATCCAAAATATATGAGTAAAGTGTTTAAAGAAGTTGTCGGTATGAGTCCAAACGAATACCGAAAGGTTCGAATCAAGTAAAATTAGCAATAAATCTAAAAAAAACTTAAAAAATTCCACCTATCTTAAATATTTTCACCTTGTAACGTGCGAAAATCATGTTAATATGAATTAACTTATAAGAATGGACACGATGGTGCTATTAAATCTAGGAAAGTGAAGGTGAAAGCAATGAGTAAAATGATTATCAAGTTTGACACTCCAGAAGATATTCAACAGTTTGTAAATATTGTTGAGAATTATCCTTACGAGATGGATTTAGTAAGAGGTAAATTCATCGTTGATGCAAAATCATTATTAGGCATAATGAACTTAGGAGTAAATAACGAGATTACATTGAACGTGTACAGTGAAATTTGTGATGAGCTGAAGACAGAGATATCGCAATACATTGCAGCATAATCAAATCGACATACACAGAAACTTAGGCTGGGCACGTACATTGTCTAGTCTTTTTTTGTACCTAGCGCCACTCAATGTCATTCTTTTTTTAGTTTAAATTAATGAAAAGGTAGTCAAAGTTTATGGTTTTTTAATGTACATGGAAAAAGGGATATGATACGATTGTCTCACATCAAAAGACAACAGACATATAGTAGTATTGAGATAGAACTTAACCATATATGAAAGAATGAAGGTGATAGCGATGAGTAAAATGAAAGTAATGTTTAAAGATTTGGAAGAGGTTAACAATTTTGTGAATATTATAAAAACATGTCCTTATGATATTGATTTGAGCAGAGGAAAATTCATTGTAGATGCTAAATCTATCTTAGGAGTGATTAACCTAGGTCTCCACAACGAAATATTTTTAAATGCTCCAACAGATGCAAGAGAACATCTGAAATTAGAAATAGGACAATACCTAACAGCTTAATATAAAAACAGCATAAGAATTACAAAAACTGCCTTGGTTACGAAATAAGTAACGAAGGCAGTTTTGCTATGAAAATGTATTTAATCTGGGGAACCATATCTGATTTTTTCGTATTCTTGATGCAATTCTGGAATATCAAGTTGTGCCATTTCCTCCATTTCAGATGGCGTTTGCCAATTATGGGGCTTATGCTTTTTCAAAGTGGAACGGTACTGTCGGCGAACCTTCATAGAATAACTAAAATCAAAGAAATTCCGAATGGATACAAATGCAGGAAGAGTGATTGTATTATCGGTAGAATCAATTGTGGATTCTATAAAATCAGTAGTGTTAGAATGGCTGTCTCTGAAATTGATGATTAAACGGTGAACTGCATATATTACACCTATGAAAAATGCGAAATACATAATAAATTGAAAAACATGCTCTAAGAGATTCCAAAATGCAACAAGGTAAGGATTCGGTTCATCTGTTTCTGAAAGATCACTAAAATCAAAAGCAGCTTCTTCCGAATCTTGTGTTTGCGCTTCGGTGAATTCGTCAACGAGCACTTCATTTACTTGGGGCGCTGTAATGGATAGAAATTCATAGTGGAAATGTATCATTGTAATTAAGAAGAAACTAACAATAAGTACAGTCATGCTAAAAATAAAAGTTCCAGTATTCCTGATGCGTGCTAAAGGTAGATTCGCTTTTGATTTTCGTAATTTAAGATAAAGTTCAAATCGCTTCAACCCGTAGTATCCAAAGATGAGAGCGCAGGAAATAGCAAAATGATAAACAGATATTTTTTGATAGAGCATATAATTCCTAGTTCCGCTTAATAGGAAGTATAAAAGAAAAGGAACTAGCAAAACCCAAGAGGTAGTATCTAGATTGCTTGTTTTTTTTGTCAACCGATTTACAAGGCGAATGGACCACAAAATAATAGAGAACACTACGTAAAAATAGCTCTGGATTAGCAGGTAAGATACAAGTATTAGTATCATTCCGGATAAACAGAATTGCCAAAGGTACTTTGCGTGTTTCGAAACAGTTTCAGAAAGTACTAGTGGAGCGATAAGCAGTAATCCTTTAATATAAAACAAAAAATACAGAGATTCCGTGGGGATAGCAATGGCAACCAATAGAGAATACAAAAGTGATAATACGAGAGTCCACACGATATGTGGAACAAACTTTAGGTAGAGCTTATTTATTTTTTCCATTAGAGACATTCCTTTCGTGTGATTTTTTAAAGAAAATTTGAGGGTTATTGTAAATCACCAGATTCTAATTTCCATGGGAGACAGTGCTCTTTTATAGAAAGCATAGAGGGCTGTTCGAAGCGGTAGGGAACAATCCAAATATAGTTTTTGAATGTGCTTCTTACCCAATCCTCTAAATTGGTATTTTTTGATATTAGTATAATATAGTCACTGCAGTCTATAGGGAAGTGGTTACTCGTGAGAGGCGATTCATCACCTAGCTCAATACGTGATAAATACTGTTTAATGAGAGAGATGCCAAGTCCTTTTAATTTTTGGAGGGACAGGCGTTCTTTCGAAACGATATCAAGAGCATTTCCTTCAAGAGTGAGTTCCACACCTTGAATAAGCAGTCGCTCTATTAGGGCAGAAGCAATACAAATAGACTCTTCGTTTAATGGACCGCTGAATGAGTTACGGTTTTCATGCGTGTCAAGTAAGATTGTGACATTTTGATTATTGGTTGAATCAAAGGTATTTACAATAAGTCCTTGAGATTTTGCAGTTGCATTCCAATTGACCTTACTCATAGGATCGGTATCTACATAATCGCGTAATCCGCCAAAAGCAAACGGATCTTCATATAGATTTTTCCGTACCGCTAAATCGCCAATGATTTGTTGGTAAGGCAAAGCGATTCTATCACTTCTGACTTTGCGGGGGTATACGTGAAAATCATCAAACATTTCTGTGCTGCCGAGGAACTTTTTTACCATAAATAGGTCGTAAGACATCATTTCTAAGTTTTCTAATGTATAATATCCACGTTTTGTGCAGGTTATTTCAAAGGTTCTACGAATTTTACGTTTGCTACCTACCGCAAATACATCGCGCCGATATAATTTATCACTTACGGATGCATTACTAATATCCGTATAACGTAACCCTTTATCTAGATAAAAAAATACTTCAAGGATAGGGAGTGGTAACCATTTATCGTTCAAAATGATTTCAGTAATCAGAGCAACGTCGCCTTCATGAACATTTTCAGAAGGGAGTGAAACCTCTATGTTTAGATGGGCATCCCAGTAATGTTGATACGCTTTTTCTATAATAATATAAATAAGGATAAGTATAATAAATGATATCCAGACAATCATCGACTCCACTCCTCTGTCGTAACGGGTACCCGTTGTAATAATTGTGTAATAATTTTACGCTGTTCAGATACAGTGCTGAATCCACCAGAAATTTTAATGCGGTGGGAAAGTACAGGAATAGCAAGTTCCTTTATATCTTCAGGAATGACATAATTTCTACCCTTAATATATGCGTAAGCACGTGCAGCACGAAGTAGTGCCAAGGAACCACGTGGACTAATCCCGATTTCTACGTTAGGGGTAGCACGCGAAGCTATAACGAGATCCGCGATATATTCTAGGATCAAATCATGAACGTACACCTGTTTTGCATTGGAAATATGAAGCATAATATCAGAACAGGTAGTAAGTGCAGTCAACTGTGCCAAAGGTTCTTCGGTCATAAATCTCTTTAGAATAGAAATCTCGGTTTCCTTGGATGTAGCAATCATATGAATGCGCATAAGGAAACGGTCTAATTGAGCTTCTGGAAGTGGATAAGTACCGAGTGTTTCCAGAGGGTTTTGAGTGGCAATTACAAGGAATGGTTTTTCCAGTGGATGGGTAAGACCATCAATAGTAATTTGAGCTTCTGCCATACATTCCAAAAGACTCGATTGTGTACGAGGAGTAGCACGATTGATTTCATCGGCTAATAAAATATTTGCAAATGCGGGCCCTTCCTTGAATATAAATTCACCTAATTTTTGATTATAATAATTCAATCCTGTAACATCAGAAGGTAATAAGTCGGGTGTGAATTGAATACGACTAAAATGACCTTCAATCGTTTTGGCTAGACTAGAGGCGAGGACTGTCTTTCCTGTTCCAGGGATATCTTCGATTAGAACGTGTCCTTCAGCAAGAAGTGCAGTAAGTAGAAGATCAATGGTATGGTGTTGACCAACCATTACTTTCTCGATATTGTTTTTTATTGCTTGTAAGGTATTATTTTCCATTATAAAGTACTCCGTTTTCTATAGTATAGTGTAGGGCAGTATTGATGAAAATATGAATGTGTCGTTTTTTTTATTATACCATTGTGAGGAATGACTGCAAGTTAAAGAATACGAATTTTTTGTGTTTTGTATGCTGAACATATAAACGGAAGATGCATATTATAAAGAAAGTGAAAATGTTGAGTATTGGAGACTGTGTATTCATGGCTAATAGAAATAATTATAATCCGGTGTGCTCGAATATTACCTCAATTGTTGGGGAATATGTATTGGGAAGTTCAGTTAATACAGATCCGTATATGTTAGATTTTATAATCTATGCGTTTGCGCTTATTAACGGTGATGGAACATTAACAGTGTATTCTACGAAACATTTAGAAGAACTGGGCAATTTACGAGCGTTTAATCCGAATCTGAGAGTAATAATGGCAATAGGTGGATGGGGAGCAGATGGGTTTTCAGATGCAGCACTTACGCCGACTTCACGGTTTGCATTTGCAAGAGAAGTGCAAAGGTGGGTGAATCAGTATAATCTAGATGGGATAGATTTTGATTGGGAGTATCCAGGAAGTGGAATAGCGGGTATTAAAACGCGTCCACAAGATGGAGTGAATTTCACATTGTTGTTAGAAGCACTTCGAATCGTATTGGGAGATGCTAGATGGATTAGTGTCGCAGGAATTGCAGATGTTAGTTATATTCGGAATGTGGAAATCTCGAAAATAGCAGAATATATTGACTATTTTAATGTAATGACTTATGATTTCACGGCTGGAAGTCAGGGGGACGAGGGCGATAAACATCAATCCAACTTATACACTTCACCGCTTAGTTTGAATAATATTAGTGTGGATGTGTATGTGAAAAATCTCATTGGCGCAGGGATGCCGAAAGAAAAAATTCTAATTGGCCTTCCATTTTATGGACGACGCGGAATAGCAACAACAGTGACATTTGACAATATAAGAAATAATTATATCAATAGTGGAGATTATATGATCGAGTGGGACAATATGGCGAAAGTGCCCTACATTACAGATAAAAATGGAAACTTTTTACTGTCTTTTGATGATGAGCAATCCATTTATTATAAAGGACAATATGTCTTAGATAATTGCCTAGGTGGGTTGTTTAGCTGGCAGAGTAATTTTGATCAAGCGAATATACTTGCCAGGTCTATGAATTATGCAGTGAATGAACCAGAAAAATTAGAAGAAATCATAGAATCGTATTATGTGTAGTCTAGAATTATAAATAAAGGATTAAATATGCGAAAATAGCGGAATACTCAAGTGTTTCACTTGCTTAATACTATTATTTATAATAGAATGAATAGAGAAATTATACGTAGGAGGAAGTATCGTGAAAAAAGAGCTAGTAATCGTTATAGATTTTGGTGGACAATACAATCAATTAGTAGCGCGTCGTGTACGTGAATGTAATGTATATTGTGAAATCTATTCTTATAAAGTCGGAATTGATAAAATCAAAGAGATGAACCCAAAAGGAATTATCCTGACAGGTGGACCAAACAGTTGTTATGAGGAAAATTCACCAACATACTCTAGGGAGTTATTTGAATTAGGAATTCCAGTTCTCGGGTTGTGCTACGGAGCACAATTAATGATGCATATTCTAGGTGGCAAGGTGGAAAAAGCAGACGTAAGAGAATATGGTAAAACAGAAGTAATTGTTGATAAATCGACTTCTGTAATTTATGAGGGTGTATCAGAGAAGACAATTTGTTGGATGAGTCATTTTGATTATATCTCTAAGATTGCACCAGGATTTGAAATCACATCACACACAGTAGACTGCCCAGTGGCAGCAGCTGAGAATGTGGAAGCTAAATTATATGCAATTCAATATCATCCAGAAGTGCTTCACACAGTAGAAGGCACGAAAATGTTATCAAACTTCGTTTACAATGTATGCGGATGTAGCGGTGACTGGAGAATGGATTCATTCGTAGAAGAATCAATCAAAGCCATTCGCGAAAAAGTGGGCGATGGCAAAGTATTATGTGCATTATCAGGTGGGGTAGACTCATCTGTGGCAGCAGTATTATTATCGAAAGCAATTGGAAATCAATTAACATGCGTATTCGTAGATCATGGATTACTTCGTAAAGATGAAGGCGATGAAGTAGAAGCAATCTTTGGTCCAGACGGTCAATATGATTTGAATTTTATCCGTGTCAATGTACAACAACGATATTATGATAAATTAAAAGGTGTAGAAGAGCCAGAAGCGAAACGTAAAATCATCGGTGAAGAATTCATTCGTGTATTCGAAGAAGAAGCACAAAAAATCGGGAAAGTAGACTTCTTAGTTCAAGGAACTATTTATCCAGATGTTGTAGAAAGTGGTGTAGGCGGAGAATCAGCAGTCATCAAATCACACCATAACGTAGGTGGACTACCAGATTGTGTAGATTTCAAAGAAATCATCGAGCCCCTTCGTGACTTATTCAAAGACGAAGTTCGTAAAGCTGGTCTAGAACTTGGAATTCCTGAATACTTAGTATTCAGACAACCATTCCCAGGTCCAGGACTTGGAATTCGTATCATTGGAGAAGTAACAGAAGAAAAAGTTCGCATGGTACAAGATGCAGATTTTATTTACCGTGATGAAATAGCAAAAGCAGGGATAGATAAAGGCATCGGACAATACTTCGCAGCATTAACAAATATGCGTTCAGTAGGTGTAATGGGAGATGAAAGAACATATGATTTCGCAGTTGCACTAAGAGCAGTAAATACAATCGACTTCATGACGGCAGAAGCAGCAGAGGTGCCATATGAAGTATTGAATAAGGTAATGAGTAGAATAATCAATGAAGTTCGTGGGGTAAATAGGGTCATGTATGACTTGACTAGTAAACCGCCAGGAACGATAGAATTCGAATAATGTACAATGCCCCAGAAGTGCCATTTATAGGCTTTCTGGGGTATTTTTTATACGAGTGACAATAAAATGACAATACTTTTTAGTACCAGAAGGTTAATGTGACTTTGT
>JAWXVA010000150.1:0-4747 GCA_044425815.1 Eubacteriales bacterium | reverse complement strand
TCTTTTTCATCCCTAATATTATTTCATCTACATGATAAGACACTTCCATATATTCACCATCGCTAGATAAATATCGTTTCGAATCTTGGGTCATTACCATTTGCTGCACTAGATTTATAATAGCAGAAAATGATAATAACTGCACATCTTCTAGATACACCTCCACTGCTCATTTATCACATCCATTTCCTGAACGATACGGCTTTTTTAACACTTTTCTCATTTTAAGCCGTACCGCTTTCTAAACATTACAGCTTTTTTAGCTCTTTTCTTATTTTAAGCTGTATCACTTTCTGTACATTACGGCTTTTTTAGCTCTTTTCTCATTTTAAACCGTATTATTTTCTAAATATAAACTGGTACCTAGATAGTGGACTTCAACATGACAATTGGAGAAATCACTTTCTAGGTACTTTTTATTATGTTGGAGGTGGCTCATGAAATTACGTTTTGATGTTGATGCATTAACGAATAATCCCAGTGTATACTCAGTAACTTCGAATAAGTTACGATTGAAAATTGATTTTCGTATTTTATTATTTAAGGAATGGAAAGAGAGTAATAGTATTTCTATTATCAAACAAATATTGGATGAACATGATATTACAGAAGATAAAATTTATCCTAAGTATTATCATGATATTATTGCAAGATTTAAATCAGCAGGATTTCCTGTTACTACTAGTGCAAAGGAATATGAAGAAAATTTTGATATTGCTGGAAATAATCCATTGATATCTTCTGGTCTTTATCATCGATTGAATGATGGAAGACTAGATATTTCAGATTGCTTTTTGGCACAACTATATTCTGAATATCCAGATGTCTCTATTGAGGATGGAATGAAAAAAGCTGGATTATCCATTCTGGATGTGGGTTATGCAAGAATGTACAGACTAACAAGATATTTTAATTATTATAAAGAACACCCTGAAGAATACAGACGTATACAACGTGTACAACCATTGCAACCACAAGAACCTGTAAATACGAATATAGTGGACGATACACTAAAAGAAACCAAGAATGAAACAAGACTGGAAATAATCGACCACCCATATATTCTGTACAATGAACAATCACAGCCTCAGTTAAAAAATATTTTCTTCAATGAAGCATACCATTTGGTGACTTTAGGTATAGAAAAGATTTTTGATATCTATTCCATTCAACAAAAATGGTTACCGATTCAATATAGAATGCGTACCATGTCTACGTTACTTAGTTGGATGCCAACCTCTGAGAGATTGGAGGATAATTCTAAATTGATTTTAGTGATTCAAAGAAAGCGTTTGGCTGCATTGGTGAAGGTAGTAAATTTAAATTTTCAAGATATGAAAGATGCAATTGGTCGAATGGACATTACCAGTAAGAGACTCTTTTTTCAAAAGCTTCAGAATCTCCCACGGGACCCCTTGGGGTTCTATCAGACTAAGAGAATACTGTCTCAGCTTGAAATTCCACGTAGCACGTATTATGAAATTCTTTCCAACGATTCCTATGGAAGCAGTTTTGTGAATAGAGCACGACAAGATGATATTGATATAGAAATTATCCGTACAGTGAAAGATTATAAGGGATTTGAGAAAGGAATCCGTCAGATATACATGTTAATGCCCAAGGTCGCTGAAACACAGTTTAGTATTCATAAGATTCGCCGTCTCATGAATAAGTACGGTATCAGAACTACCATTCGTCGACCTAGTAGAAACCGAAAAGCAATGAAGGAACTTATTGCTAAAAATCGAAAAGCAAATCTATTGATGAGACGCTTTCGTCTCCATCGACCAAATGAGGTACGTCTAACAGATGTTACATATCTGGACTATGGTTCTAATAAAAGAGCCTATGGTTCAGCCACCATCGATCCTGTTACTGGAAAGCTCATTTGTTTTATCATTAGTAAGAGAAATGATTTACAATTAGCATTAGATACACTGGAAGCGATGGATGCTTATCCAACAAAGAGCAATGCAATTCTTCATTCAGATCAAGGAAGTTTATATATGACGAATGAATTTCAGTTAGCTGTTATTGAAAAAGAGCTTATGCAATCCATGTCTCGTAGAGGAAATTGCTGGGATAATGCACCACAGGAATCGTTCTTCGGTCATTTTAAAGATGAAAGTCATTACTCCGATTGTCAAACGCTAGCAGAATTGCAAGTACAAATCGATAAATATAGTGTATACTATAATAATGAACGTGGCATGTGGGATAGGGGGCGAATGACACCAATAGAATACGAACACTACCTAGAATCTATGTCAGAAAAAGAATTCAGCGCTTATCTTGCAGAAGAAGAGAATAAGTTTCTAGAAACAAAAGAAAAAGCGATGTTAGAAGCAAAAATGGAGACAAAGGCATATAACGAATTAATAAACAAACAATTAGGAGATACATAAAATGAAACTTGTAAATCATGAAAAAAAATATAAATATAGTGACGGAACAGACAGACCCGACGATAAACTGATTCCTTTTTTAGACAATGAGTTTGTTGCTGGATTTAAGGAGGACAGATTGTTCTATTCCAAAGATTTCGATATTGCTATGTATAAAAAAATTCACGAGGAAGGTATGACCTACGTAGAGGCTTATAATGCCCTTGGATTTGATACAAATATTCTTGGCGTGGATAGAGCCAATGCAGCTGGGAAACGGGTCATGCAGAAAGCACGTGATAATAAACTTTTTACAATAGATGAAAGCAACTATGATGGTTCTGTTTCCATAGAGCAGATGGGGAATCTTTCTCCTGAAGAAGAACGTGCATATCTAAAAGCCCGTAACCATTACCTAGAAGAAATGATTGTGGCTCAAAAAAAAATTCGTGCCGAATTGGCGGAGTTCTTTACATTATAGAAGAACGAGAAGTATGTGTAGACCGATTTGTTATGGTGGATTCCTTTATTCAAAAGCAAAAAAATGTGGCGAATGGATATAATACGACGCAATGTCTAAAAATGTTTGGTGTATCAGATTCTGGCTATTATGCATGGAGAAGACGGCAAGAAGATCGAGGTGGCAAGCGGGCACAGAAAAAAGCAGAGAGAGATGCCATAAAAGAAAAGATGCGTCAGATTATCATAGCCAGAAATGGTGTTATTCCAGGAAAACGAACCTTCCGTGTAGAATTATTTCGACGCTTCAATTTAACCGTAAATACCAAACGTATTGCTGCAATTATGAAAGAAATGAATCTGGTTGCACAGATGCCACACAAAGATGCCTATAAGCATCATGCTTCTCATAATCATGTATGCGCTGCACCTGAAAACAAAGTAAATCAGGATTTCTTTATTGGACCGAGACGAGTGGTGCTAACAGATATTACCTATCTTTATTATGGTGCAGATAGAACTACATTTTATCTGTGTGTATTTCGTGATGCTTTTACAAGAGAGAATCTCGGTTGGGAAATCGGACGATTCATGAATGTAAGACTTGTACAAGCTGCATATAATGTAATGATGGATGTACATAAAAAAGAACTTTGTGAAGTTATGAAAAACGATGAAGTATATGTTCACAGTGATCAAGGTAGCCAGTACCTTGCTACAAGTTTTGGACAACTGCTGAAAGAAGATGGCTTTGTTCAGTCTGTATCAGCTAGGGGAAATTCTCAGGACAATGCTCCAATGGAAAGTTTCTTTGGTAGACTAAAAACATCGATACTGGATATGGTTGCCATGTGTAGGGATTTTGATTCTGCAAAGCAACTCGTTGATGGATATCTTCGAGCTTACAATAATGAACATTATCAGTATGATTTAGCAGGTCTGACGCCAGTGGAATTCCATCAATACGCAACAACAGGGGTATATCCACTTAATAATTACTTTGGGGTTCCTGCTTCTGCAATGATGACAGGTGGAGATTTAAAGAAGGTTCGCCGTAAATATGCAGATGATGAAGCAGCAAAGCGTAGAACACAATCAACTAAGAAACGAGAGGTACGGAGGTTGATTCATCCTGAAAAAATCATTCGAAGAGATCAGAAGTTACTACAATCCGTTATAGAAAAATGGAATCAGACAAAAATAACAGCTGAAAAGCAGATAGCGAAAATGAATAACATCTTGGAACTCGCAGTAAAAGCGATGACTTTTATACAAACATTGAACGAGGATGCTCTGAACGAATTGAAGGACCCTCTTGCATGGAGACGACATGAGGAACTATCCTATGTCTTTGCTATGAATGAACTCTTTTAATTCTAAGATAATCAGCTATTCCATTGTTAATTCTGAGGGGAAAATAATTTAATGTTGGATTTAGCTAGAATGATATGTGGTTACAATTATCAGATCTTGAAATTCCGAACCACGGGTATTTCTCATCTAATGCCTAGATACGTGGCCTATATCTAATGCTGATGCATTGAGACTGATGAATAATCATCGGTCTATTTGTGGTACATCTTTCGGAGACGAACTTCGTATTCACATAATTGTCTTCATAAAGTCCATAAAAGGGCTACAGCAACTCCTGCCATAGCCCTCTAAAAATACATACTGTTTATTGAAAATCTGGAACTGTCACTCACAATTCCACAATTGTCTTATTTAACTCCATTCCACCCATTCATTGTCTAAAAAAAGTCCTTGACAATTGAACCAGTTTAATGCCAGGAGTATTGTCCACTTCAAAACCACTGAGAATAGCATAAAGAGGATTAATCCTTAATTGCGCAACCCAATCCGTTATTCCAGTAACTTTAAAGTCTAGCGATAGTAAATAAGAG
>JAWXVA010000149.1:0-4787 GCA_044425815.1 Eubacteriales bacterium | reverse complement strand
TTCCCTTACTGTATATAATTAGCAACTCAACTCATAAGCATCAAAACAACGAAATCTATCGCATCAAGATATATGCAAAAAATACAGCATATAGTAGTACGAATACAGCTCCTTCTTTCTTAGAAATTTCACCTTTACTTTTTGCCATTAAGAATACGGCAATACTAAATACGGTTGCTATCAAAATATCATACATCGAATCTCCTGCTACTGTGATCGGAGAAATTGCTGCTGACGAGCCTAGTATTAATAATACATTGAAAATATTTGATCCAACAACATTTCCGAGTGCCAAATCATTTTCACCTTTCTTGGCTGCCACTACTGAAGTGACTAATTCAGGTAGCGACGTTCCCAATGCTACTATCGTAAGCCCTACAAAACTCTCTGTCATCCCAAATGACATTCCAATGACTGATGCCGAATTAACAACCAACTCTCCACCGATTCCGATTCCCGCGATTCCTAGCACTATGAATACTGCGCTCTTCCATGCTGGTAGCACTTCATATTCTTCCACTTCTTCTGACGATTTAAATTCACCTCTCGCTTTTAATGCATCTTTTACTGTTGATACAATAAACCACACAAAACATGCCAATAAAATGAAACCGCCAATTCTAGTTAATGTAAACATAGTACCTGGTGTTGCCATTGCCATTATATTATAGCCACCCATTAATAAAAATAATAATACCGATATAATAATAGAGAACGGAAATTCTTTCTTTAGTACTGATGCATTGGACTTTACTGGTGCTATAAGCGAACTTACTCCCAGTACAATTAATACATTGAAGATATTTGATCCTACTACATTTCCCACTGCCAATGCATTCGCCCCTTGTAGGGATGCTGTTAGACTAACTGATAATTCTGGCAAGCTGGTGCCAAATGCTACAACTGTCAACCCAATAATTACAGTAGGTATGTGCATCAATTTTGCCACACTCGAACTTCCCTCCACAAAATAATCTGCACCTTTAATCAATAATACAAATCCTAATAATAATAGTATATACTGCATCTTACTCCTCCTTTTAACCTTTTGCACATTGCTTGTTACCAAATAAAAAAAGACGCCTGCTACCAGTGTATGGGAATTCCCATACTAGTAACAAAAGTCTTGCTAATTGACAATACGAACCGGATTATGTTTAAATAATCGTGATGACGACTCGTATCACATTGAACTATTCAATGGAAGCTACTCCCTTTTATTATTAATCAGTTTATTCGTACGTTTGCGAATTGTCAAGTATTTTTATTTTATTTGTTTTTATTTTCATTCGTTTTTATATCACTATAGAACACCCACAAAGGAGATTCACATGATTTCTAATTCCAAATTACAGATTTTATTTGAAGATGCACATATTATTGTATGTAAAAAACCTGCTGGCATAGCCACCCAATCCAAATCTACTCGTGGATTAGACATGGAATCATTGATTAAGCGCCATATATATCAAACAAGCAAAATCAAGCAAGAGCCCTATCTCGCCGTAATCCATCGACTAGACCAACCAGTAAGTGGTGTCCTTGTATTTGCTAAGACTCCTGCTGCCGCAAAATCCCTGAATCAGCAATTGACATCTCACGGATTTGGTAAGCATTACATCGCGTTATTAACCAAAACTCCACCTCCTGAATACGAAGGCAAACCCCTTATTAACTATCTCAAGAAGAATAACCAAACCAACTCTTCTCACGTAAGCGAAAAAAATGACCCTCTTAGTAAGAAGGCCATTCTTCAATATACTATTTTATCGAACCCCACATCTATGGAATGGAGCTTATTTACGCACTGTGAGATTCCTGAAGCAGAAACTGTCGTTCCTGTCGCTATCACACTGGATACCGGGCGCCACCATCAAATACGCGTGCAGATGGCTCATCTTGGTTGTCCTATCTGGGGTGATTCCAAATATGGATCAACCGCTGAATCATGGACCAACATTGCCTTATGTGCGTATCGACTTGCATTCCATCATCCTGCAACAAAAAAACGTTTAGAATTCTACGCTTATGACTGCTAACAACTACTCTGCTACTACTGCCGCTGCTTCTTCAAGCATCACTTCTTCATATCTGCCGAGAATTGCATTTTGAATGCGTTCTCTCACTGCCGAGCTAATAGGATGTGCTATATCTCTATATTCATCATCAATGGCTTTCTTACTTGGCATTGCAATAAATAATCCTTTTTCTCCTTCAATAACCTTAATATCATGTACTACAAATTCTTCGTCAAACGTAATGGAAACAACTGCTTTTAATTTCCCTTCTTTGGCGATTTTTCTTACTCTTACATCTGTAATTTGCATCTATACTCCGCCTTTCTATCACCCTTATTAATCACTCTAAATTAGTTACAATACATATCTTTCGTTCTTCTCAATAACCACTTTAATCTCGTCTTCCCCTACGTAACGGCTATTAGCACGAATTGTATCTCTACTCTCCACGATACAATTTTCTATGTATACGTTGTCTCCTAAATATACCTCGTTCAATATAATTGAATTCTTAATCACACAATTATTTCCCACATATGTTTTAGGGAATATCACTGAGTTCTCAACAACTCCATTTACAATACAACCACTTGCAACTAAACTATTCTTTACAACTGCTCCTTCATTGTATTTTGCTGGTGGCGAATCATTTACTTTTGAATAAATATCTGGATACTCTTTAAAGAAATACTGACGCACATCTGGTTTCAAGAAATCCATATTTGCTTGATAGTATGCTTCAACTGTAGATATATTAGTCCAGTAATCATCCACTTTATATCCATAAATCTTCTTCAAACCTTTGTATCTTACTAAAATATCTCTAACAAAATCGAATCTCTCTTCTTCTGCAGCACGTTCAATCAAATCAATTAATTGACGACGACGCAATATATAAATACCTGTAGAAACTGTATTTGATTTTGCAACCATTGGCTTTTCATCAAATTCTTCGATTCTGCTTTCTTCATTCATTTTCAAGATACCGAATCTTGTAGGATCTTCATCTGGGCCAAGCTCCTTGCAAACCACTGTAATTTCTGCCTTTTTCTGAATATGATACTCAAGCACTTTATTATAATCCATCTTATGTATCAAATCTCCAGAAGTAATAATTACGTATGGCTCATGACATCTTTTTAGCCACTCGATATTTTGGTAAATCGCATCTGCTGTTCCACGATACCAGTATCCATTATCAACAGTAATAGTCGGTGTAAATACAAACATTCCACCTTGTTTACGTCCAAAATTCCACCATTTTGATGAGTTCAAATGCTCATGTAGTGATCTTGCACTATACTGTGTAAGTACCGCTACTTTTTGCACGTTTGAATTAGACATGTTACTAAGTGCAAAGTCAATTGCTCTATAACTTCCAGCGATAGGCATCGCTGCAATCGCACGTTTATGTGTTAACTCACGCATCTTATTGCTATTACCACCTGCTAATATAATCCCTACTGCTTTCATTATTTTCCACCTGCCTTCACTAGATATTCACCACTTTCAAGTATTCCATCTGGATAATCTGACAATTCAGTAATTCCACTAATTGCCACATTTTTACCTATCTGAACTCCGCTAGGAATCACACCTTTTTCTCCAATTGTTGTAATTTCGTGAGAATAAATATCTGGGCGTACTTTATTTGGAGTATCTGCCCCAACTCCCATTGAAACATCATCACCAATTTCTACTTGCTCTGCAATAATTCCCTTATTCATAATGCAATTCTTACCTATTATGGCACCTTTCATGATAATGGAATCGCGAATAACACTTCCTGCACCTATGACAACGCCAGAGCCAATAACAGAATTGTATACTTCTCCACAAATCTCTGCGCCTTCACCAACGATACTTCTTTCGACTACTGCATCTGCTGCAATATATTGTGGTGGTATCGTGTCTGTATTAGTATAAATTTTCCAAAATTCTTCATATAAATTAAATTCTGGTATTAAATCAATCAGCTCCATGTTCGCTTCCCAATATGAACTTAAAGTACCTACATCTTTCCAATATCCGTTAAACTCATATGTGTACAAACGTTGACCTTTTTCATGGCAATAAGGAATAATGTGCTTACCAAAGTCACAGCCTGATTCTCCAGACATAGTAAGCAATGATTCTTTCAATACTGGCCAGCTAAATATGTAAATCCCCATTGATGCCAAGTTACTGCTTGGAACCTCTGGTTTTTCTTCAAATTCTTTGATTCTTCCGTCATCTTCTGTTACCACAATCCCGAATCGGCTTGCTTCTTCCATCGGCACTGGCATAACCGCAATTGATACGTCTGCGTTGTTGGCCTTATGATTCTCTAACATCACTTCATAATCCATCTTGTAAATATGGTCTCCAGAAAGTATCAATACGTAGTCTGGGTTAAAACTATCCATGTAGTCTAAGTTTTGGAAAATAGCATTTGCAGTACCTGTATACCACTGGCTATCCCCACTTTTTTCATATGGTGGGAGTACGGTTACTCCACCTACATTCTTATCCAAGTCCCACGGTATTCCAATCCCGATATGTGTATTCAATCGTAATGGTTGGTACTGGGTAAGTACTCCAACTGTATCAATTCCAGAGTTGATACAGTTACTCAATGGAAAATCGATAATTCTGTATTTTCCACCAAATGCTACGGCTGGCTTCGCTACTTTTTCTGTGTGTACTCCTAGACGGCTGCCTTGTCCACCTGCTAATAACATAGCAATCATTTCTTTCTTTATCATACCTTCACCCCTTTAAGTTAAATAT
>JAWXVA010000028.1:24313-25872 GCA_044425815.1 Eubacteriales bacterium | reverse complement strand
ATGGTACTATAAATCCGATGATAAATGCAGCAAATGTAGGGAGTATAAATAATGGATAATACCGTTTTATTGCTTTTTCCATGAAAGCGACCTCCTAATAAAAATGTACTCGAAGCTTTTGTTGTTGCTAGAAGCTTCGAGTACATAGAATACTTAGTTTGATTTTCTATTATTATTCAGCATTTGCAGCTGCGTACTCAGTAGCCCATCCATCAACGAATGCTGTAACGACTGCATCCCAGCTATCTGTTCCAGCTGCATAAGATGTAAGTGCAGAGCCAACGTTGTTTTTCCATTGCTCAGAAGGCATAGTTGGGAAGTTCCAAGTTACAGATACTTTACCAGCTGCTACATATTCATTCGCAATATTTACTAGGTAGTTACTAGACTCTTGGTTGCTGTTGAAAGGAATAACAAATCCCATACCAGCCTCACCAGATGGCATTGCACCTTCAGAACCACACATAGCTGTTACTGCAACATCATCAGTTACACACCAGTTCATAAATGCTAAAGTTGCTTCAATGTCTGCTTCTGAAGCTTTAGCGTTTACACACCAGTAGTTCTCAGTACCAGTACATAATCCTTGCTCTTCTTCACCATCAACACCAATGTAGATAGGAAGCATTCCTAGGTTCTCATCACCAAGTCCAGCAACATCGGCGTATGCCCATGTACCATTTTGATAAAATACTGCTTCACCTAATACGAATTCAGCTGTAGCATCTTCGCCTGTGATAGCTGATAATTGACTTGGGTCAACAGTTGAATTGTTAACATATAAATCCCAGATGTTTTTGTATTGATCTAAGTAAGTACCTTTGATAGCGTCTGTAGATCCGATGCCGTCTGCTTGGTATTCATAGTATAATGGTAAGTTAGCTAAGTGAGTTTTGTATCTCCAGTCTGAAGAAGAATCCATACCTGCTGCCGAGAATGCTGCAAATCCTAATTCATCTTGTCTAGCTGTGATATCTTCTGCAACGGCTTTTAATGTATCAAAGTTTGTAATATCATCTTGTGTGTAACCAGCTTCAGATAATAGTGCTTTGTTATAAATAAGACCGTAAGTTTCAATAACATACGCAACACCTAAAGTTTCATCACCACTTTTAAGTGCAAAGTCTTCAGAAGACAATTCGCCAACTACATCTGTTCCAGATAAATCATAACAGTAATCTTCCCAACTTTGAAGACCAACAGGACCATTTACTTGGAAAAGTGTAGGTGCTTCTGATTTTGCCATTTCTGATTTCAATGTTGATTCATAAGTTCCTGATGCAGCAGTTACTACTGTAACTTCAACACCTGTTTCTTCTGTGTAAATCTCTGCCAATTCTTGCCATTGTGCGTCTTGCTCTGGTTTGAAGTTCATGTAATAAACAGAACCTTCGTCTGAACCACCGCCACAACCAACTAATAGTCCAGCTGTTAATGCAGTTGCCATTGTTAAAGCTAAAAATTTTTTCATGTTTTTCGTCCTCCATTTTCTTGAGATACATGTAGATATTCTACAAAGCATCGTTTCGAAACGTTTCTGGTAACGTTTCCAGTTGTTA
>JAWXVA010000028.1:0-24213 GCA_044425815.1 Eubacteriales bacterium | reverse complement strand
GAAGTTGAGATAGTATTCGAAGAAGGCGATGTGGTAGAATCGTTAGAATCAGATGATGCTGAAATAGAAATCGAACTTGTAGTAGAAGAGATATCGAAAGAAGACAAGTAGCAATTTATGTGCTTGATAATTAGTATGATAAAACACTGTGTAAAGGGGCTGATACGCTTTTTTCTACAGTGTTTTTATTTTGTTATAGATATTACTGCGTATAACTATAGAAAAAAATAATAAATACAACACTAGTTATAGAATAATCAATTAGACAAAATACCCCTATGCTAGGTATACTTAAGGGTATTGAAAAGAGGGATAGATGTGAAAAAATATAGAAAAACACTATTATTTTGTTTCTTAATAATAGGTATGATGATATGTAATTACATATTTCGCTGGTCTAATTGGCTGATGGATATCGAACAATATTATAGGTTACAACAGATTATAGATAGAAACCAAGTGGCAGCGATTGCGATTTACGTGGTGATTACGGTGATTACGTGCGTGGTATTAGCTATGCCAGGAGTGACTTATGCTATGATAGGGAGTTTTTTGTTCGGCCCATTATTAGGGACCGTTTATTGCGTGATTGCGGTTTCTTTAGGAGCTGGTGCATCATTTTTAATTGCAAGATTTTTCTTGAAAGAAGAATTAAAGCTTGTAGTGAGCAAGAACAAATACATAAATAAATTTTTATTTGAAGAGGCGAGGAAAAATGATTTTATCATTATAATGATTACAAGGTTAGTTCCTATTTTCCCATTTAATCTACAGAATTTTGCGTATGGAATCACAGAAATCTCATTTCGAAATTATATGATTTATTCTTTCATATTTATGATTCCAGGGACAGCTATGTACACATTTGGAGCGGCAGGTATTCTCGATAGCGAGAATAGGGTATTGTATTTAGGGATCGCAGTAACATTGTCGATGATTGTGATTGGAAGTGGAATCTTAATTAAAAAGAGATATATCAAATGAGATGCATCAAGTGAGACGTATAGAAGATAAGGATGATTTTATAATATGAATGAGAAAGATAAAAGAGAGGCATGTTATATGGGGGAAAATAAGGAGCGAGCGTTGCAATGTATTTCGTGTGGCTTATGTACGAAACACTGCACTTTTTTGACAAAATATAACTTGGATTTTAGTGATGATGAGCGTTTGAGTGAACTTGCGTATGCTTGCATGTTATGTGGGAAATGTACGGAAGTATGTCCTATTGGGATAGATGGGCGAAATAGGATACTAGCGATGCGGAGCGAGCAGGTTGGAAAAAATAGCGGAAAATTATCTGGATATCAAATGTTGCGTGCTGAAAAAGTTAATTATAAATTCAAGAATTATCGAAATGGTAAGAAGAAAAGTGTGCTATTTCCAGGATGTAATTACCCGTCTCTTTACCCGCAAACTACGGATAAGTTGATTGATATAATGAAACAGTATGAGATAGGTGTTGTGTTTGACTGTTGTGGAAAGCCAATTGCAGAACTAGGGCTTGAAAAGGAAAAAAATCAGATTCTTTATACTTTGAATCGGAAGCTGAAGTCAGAAGGAATAGAGGAAATCATAGTAGTATGTCCCAATTGTTATTATTATCTCAAGGACAAACTAGAAATATCAGTAGTGACGATATATGAGAAATTATTAGAATTAGGGTTAGGGAATAAGATACGATTATCTAAAGAGGATGTTATCGCGATATTTCCACCGTGTCCAGATAGAAAAAATAAACGATGGATGACGCATATACAGCAGTATCTAGAACAAGAAATTAAATATATCGAAGAAATTCAATGTTGTGGCTTAGGTGGAGTGGCAGCAGCGGAAGAACCAGAGTTTCCAGAAATTATGAGCACAAAACTTAGAGAAAGCACGGAAGATACCTATGTGTATTGTGCATCTTGTGCAGGAAGTTTCGCCAGAAATAAGGTGCAAGGCGTGCATCATTTTCTCAATGAAATATTAGGAAGCGATGAAGAGCCAGATGTAAAGCACTCTATGTTAAATCGAATGAAATTTAAATTCAAGTAAAGGGATGAAATATGACACGAAAAACAAAAGAAGCAATCATTGTATTTACTAGAATACCAGAGCCAGGGAAAACAAAGACGCGTCTAATGCCATGCTATACAGCACTAGAATGTGCCAAATTGCATGCGTATTTTGTGAAAGATACCATTAGAGAATGTGAGAAATTGGGGATTGATATCTTTGTTTATTACGAACCTCAAGGAAGGGTGTCGATTCTAAAAAAAATTATTGGACATGCGAATGATTGTGCATACGCCATACAAGTGGGCGAAAGCCTAGGAGAGCGCATGCAAAATGCAATGGACGATGTGTTAGGGTGTGGTTACGAAAAATGTGTATTGATAGGAACTGATATTCCAGAGTTGCAAGCGAAACATCTAAAAAAAGCATTTTCTATCTTAGATACTACAGACGTAGTATTAGGACCAACATGGGATGGCGGATATTATTTGATTGGTTCCAAAAAATCAATTCCAGAAGCGTTCCAAGAGGTAGAATATGGTACGGAAAATGTCGCTGTTGAAACGAAAGAAGGATTGGAAAAATACGGATATACTGTAAATTTTGCAGATGTATTACTGGATATAGATACACCAGAAGATTTGTTAGAATATGGCAAAATGGAATTAGAGAATAGTACGGGTAATTATTTAGAGCATCGACCTAAGATATCTGTGATTATACCAATTTATAATGAAGCATCAACAATTATGCAAATACAGAAAGAAGTGCAAAAATTAAAAGATTGCGAGATTATCTTTGTAGATGGAGGAAGTGCAGATGATACGTGTTCGATGATAGATGAGAAATACCGTGTCATTTTATCGGAAAAGGGGCGCGCCAATCAAATGAATGCGGGAGCGCTTGCAAGTGGAGGCAATATCCTATTCTTTTTGCACAGCGATAGTGAATTACCTGAGCATCCCGAGAACGAAATAAGAGCAGTAATGCGAACCCACAATTGGGGATGTTTTGGGATTGCATATCATACCTATACTATGGAACTGCTGGTGTGCAGACTTGTTTCCAATCATCGGATCAAGGATCGAAAAGTTGTATTTGGAGATCAAGGGATTTTTATTGATCGAGAATTATTCTTTCGCATAGGGATGTATCCACGGATTCCAATAATGGAAGATTATCAACTGTCGTTAACACTGAAAGAAAAGAAAGAACGGATTGGAATAACAAAGCATAGAATTATAACTTCGCCAAGAAGATTTGAGGGCGGATTTGTGAATAGACTACGTATTATGTGGCAAATGAATCGTTTGCGCGCCATGTATCGTCAAGGAGTAGATATTGAGCGAATTGCTAGATTATACAAAGATATTCGATAGGTCGGATGAAAGAGAATAAATGATGAAACAGAATAAATGATGAAATAGGGAATAGATATGAATAGAATAGAAGGATTACAACGATATGTGCAAAATCGAGTTTATCGAGAGGCACTAGGATTGCCAAGTGAGATGATAGAACAATACGAATTTTTGGCACAGGGAGAATATAATGTGAATTATACATTTATTCATCCCCTAACGAAACAGAAATTAGTACTGCGGGTTAATATGGGAAGTCAAATGCATTTGGAGCACCAGATAGAATATGAGTTTCAAGCGTTGCAAGTATTACAACAGTCAGAAAGAACGCCACAGCCGATCTATGTAGATGGTAGCAAAAAATATCTGGCATATGGCGTATTAGTTATGGAGTATTTGCAAGGTCATCACCTAGAATATGAGCGTGAATTACTGCAAGGAGCGAAAGTATTAGCTGGCATTCATAGTGTAAATGTATCTGAATGCGACCATCAATTCATTCGATTTGGTAATCCACTGCGATCTATATTAGAAGAATGTGAGCAGATGGTACAGACATATTACGATTCACCACTCGCCCAAGAGGCGCAGAGAAATAAAATAAAACAGTTAATGAAATTGGGTTGGGAAAAAGTCAATGAAACAAATCCAGAAACACCATATGAATGTTGTATTAACACGGAATTAAATTCCACAAATTTTTTAGTGGCGGGAAAGGAAGCGTATCTTGTAGATTGGGAAAAGCCTTTATTAGGTGATCCAGCGCAAGATTTGGGGCATTATTTGGCACCGACAACGACTTTCTGGAAAACGGATGTGATTTTGAAGCAGGAACAGGTAGAAGCATGTCTTGATGCATATATATCATATGTAAATGGACGATTTGACACGACAGGTTTAAGAGAACGAGTCAATGCGTTTATTCCAATTACTTGTCTTAGAGGAATTACTTGGTGTGCTATGGCATGGGTAGAATATCAAGCACCAGAGAGAGCGATTCGAAATGAATCAACTTGGAAGAAGTTAAACGAATATCTAGATATGAGATTCTTGGAGATGATAGAAGCAGAATATCTATAAGTAGCAATAGGAAAGAACTCTTTAGAGAAAAAGTATCAGACATAAGAAATAAGACAGGAGAAAATTGTTAGATGAAAAATAAGATAGTATATACAGAAAAAACGGCCCAGAAGTCAGGAAAAGGAATTGCTAGAATCATATTGTTAATAGTACTGTTGGTGCTTATAGGACTATATTTTTTCGCGGCGGAGTTTAACACGAAAGTAAATGAAATCATAGTAATATTCGCGTCGATGAATGTAGAAAGCGTTGCGGAATATATCAGATCATTTGGAATATGGGCAGTTGTAGTATCCTTTCTACTTATGGTATTTCAATCAGTAGCAGCACCCTTACCAGCGTTTTTGATAACCTTTGCAAATGCGGCGATTTTTGGTTGGTGGCAAGGTGCGCTATTATCATGGTCAAGTGCAATGGCTGGAGCAATTCTATGCTTCTATATAGCTAGAATAGCAGGGAGAGATGCAGTAGAAAAATTAACGTCAAAATTAGCGATGAATAGTGTGGATGAGTATTTTGCACGTTATGGAAAGCATACAATCTTGATATGTAGGTTGTTGCCATTCGTTTCATTTGACTTTGTAAGCTATGCAGCAGGACTAACTGCGATGGGAACAGTACCATTTATTATAGCCACAGGTTTGGGACAATTGCCAGCTACGATAGTGTATTCTTATGTAGGAGGAATGTTAACAGGAAGTGCGCAGGTAGTGGTGACGGCATTGCTGATTATCTTTGCGCTTCTTACGCTGACGGTGTTGTTGAAAAGAGTTCATGGTGA
Organism: Eubacteriales bacterium; assembly: GCA_044425815.1. Lineage (GTDB taxonomy): Bacteria > Bacillota > Clostridia > Lachnospirales > Lachnospiraceae > CAUPWF01. Next base: position 18,990 of record JAWXVA010000028.1, on the reverse strand, counting down.
AATCATTGAACGAGATTCGGTGAAAGAAATTAAAGACTGATAAATAACAACACAAATTTTATGGTTAAGTATATTTATATTGTTATTTGCGGGAAATATATAAAAATAAGGTGGTATTTGTATTGAAAAATAGTTTTAATTGTATGATGGTACGAAAATAAATAAAGTGGATATAAAAGATTGACTAGCTTGTACGTACATGTTATCTTGAGCGTACGAGATGTACGCATAAATAAACAATGGTAACAACAGAAATGATTGTAACAGATATTAAATAAATGAGATGATACAAGGAGAGGTGTCATGAATAATACAAGAGACAGCATTAAGAAAAGTATAGAAGAAGGAAATACTTCCTTAGGAATTGAATTCGGTTCTACAAGAATCAAGGCTATCCTTATAGGAGAGGATTTTTTACCAATCGCAACGGGAAATTATGATTGGGAAAATCAGTTAGTAGAAGGGATATGGACTTATGACTTAGAAGAAATTCACAAAGGTCTTAGAGAAAGTTATGCCATGATGGCACAAGATGTGAAAGAAAAATACGGAATGGTATTAGGGAAGATAGGATCAATTGGTATTAGTGCTATGATGCATGGATACATGGCATTTGATGCAAATGATCAATTGTTAGTTCCATTTAGAACGTGGCGTAATACGATGACTGGAGAAGCTTCAGAGAAATTAACACAAGAATTTCAATATCAGATTCCACAGAGATGGAGCAGCGCTCACCTTTACCAAGCAATTTTAAATGGAGAAGAGCATGTCTCAGAAATTAAATTCCAAACAACTTTAGCTGGATATTTACATTGGATACTAACAGGTGAGAAGGTATTAGGTGTAGGAGAAGCATCGGGGATGTTCCCAATTGATATTACAACAAGTAAATTCAATGAGAAAATGATAGCACAATTCAATGCTTTAGTTGCAGATAAAGAATATTCTTGGAAACTAGAAGAAATATTACCTGAAGTATTAGTTGCAGGAGAATCAGCAGGAAAATTAACAGAAGCAGGCGCTAAATTACTAGACGCAAGTGGAACATTAGCAAGTGGAATTCCTTGCTGCCCACCAGAAGGTGATGCAGGAACAGGAATGGTAGCAACCAATAGTGTAACAAAACGTACAGGGAATGTATCAGCAGGAACTTCGGTATTTGCAATGCTCGTATTAGAGAAAGATTTATCGAAAGTACATGAGGAAATCGATTTAGTAACAACGCCATCTGGAAACTTAGTAGGGATGGTTCACTGCAATAACTGTACTTCTGACTTGAATTCTTGGGTAGGAATCTTCAAAGAATTCGCGGAAAGTTGCGGAATGACAGTGGATATGAATGAGTTATTCAGTACACTTTACAACAAAGCCCTAGAAGGAGATAAAGATTGTGGTGGATTATTAGCATATAACTATTTCTCAGGTGAACATATTACTGGGGTGAATGAAGGAAGACCATTATTCGTACGTACCCCTAATAGTGCGTTTAATCTAGCGAATTTCATGCGTGTACATTTATATACTTCATTAGGAGCATTGAAAACAGGACTAGATATTCTTGTGAAAGAAGAAGGCGTGAAAGTAGATCAAATCTACGGACATGGTGGGCTATTTAAGACAAAAGGTGTAGGTCAGAAAATTATGGCAGCAGCTTCAGATACACCAATTACTGTAATGGAAACAGCAGGAGAAGGTGGAGCCTGGGGAATTGCACTTCTAGCAGCATTCATGCGTACGAAAGCGACGGATGAAATGTTAGATGAATTCTTACAAAATAAAATCTTTATGGACAGTGAAGCAATTACGATTACACCAGATGAAGATGATGTAGCAGGGTTTGAAACATTTATTCAAAGATATATTAAAGGATTAGAAATAGAAAAAGCAGCGATTGCATATCTAAATTAGAGGTGAAAATATGTTAGAAGAATTGAAAAAAGAAGTCTATGAAGCCAATATGCTATTACCAAAATACGGATTAGTTACATTTACATGGGGAAACGTCAGTGGAATAGATAGAGAAAGTGGATTAGTAGTAATCAAACCAAGTGGAGTAGATTATGATAAATTGCTACCAGAAGATATGGTTGTAGTTGACCTTGAAGGTAATAAAGTAGAAGGTCGTTACAATCCATCTTCAGACACTGCGACACACGTGGAATTATATAAAGCGTTTCCCAAGATAGGCGGTGTGGTACATACACATTCTTCATGGGCTACAAGCTGGGCACAATCAGGACGTGGAATTCCTTGCTATGGTACGACTCATGCAGATTACATGTATGGAACCATTCCATGTGTACGTAATCTGACGTTTGAAGAGATAGAAGTAGGTTATGAGAAGAATACAGGAACACTTATTGTAGAAGATTTTAAAGATAGAGATTATGTGGCAATGCCAGCAGTCTTATGCAAGAATCACGGACCATTTACATGGGGGAAAGATGCACACGAGGCAGTTCACAATGCAGTAGTATTAGAAGAAGTTGCTAAGATGGCAGCGAGATGTGAACAATTGAATCCACAGAATCAACCAGCACCACAAGAATTACAAGATAAACATTATTATAGAAAGCATGGCGCAAATGCATATTATGGAAATGCGGGAGTTATCTGTGGTGTCACAACAAATCCAATTTTCATACCATAAACAAATGTCTTTGCTACACGGAATGCACATAAAAAAGTTTGTCTAGTACGGAAAAAGTTCTTGCTTTATTACAGAATATCGGATATGATATTTGTAATAAATTACGAATTAGAGATGGAACAATTAAGATTCGAAGAGGAGAATAGTACATGGAGAAAATGTGGGCATTAGTAAAAGCTAAAGCAGAAAAAGGCCTATGGCTACAAGAAGTGGAGATACCAGAAACAGGAAAGAATGATATCAAAATCAAGATTCATAAAACTTCTATTTGTGGAACAGATGTACATATCTATGGCTGGAATGAATGGGCGCAAAAGACGATTCCAGTTGGCTTAACAGCAGGCCATGAATATGTGGGAGAAGTAGTAGAAATCGGCGAAAATGTAGAAGGATTCCACATGGGAGAAATGGTTTCAGGAGAAGGCCACATTGTATGTGGAAAATGTAGAAACTGTTTAGCAGGCTTGCCTCATCTATGTAGAGATACACAAGGGGTAGGAGTAAATAGAAATGGTGCATTTGCAGAATATTTGGTGATTCCTGCAAAGAACGCTTGGAAATGTTCTCCAACAATCGATGAAGAATTATACTCTTGCTTTGATCCACTTGGGAATGCAGTGCATACAGCATTATCCTTCAATATGATTGGGGAAGACGTATTGATTACAGGAGCAGGCCCTATTGGAATCATGGCTGCAGCTATTAGTCGCCATGTAGGAGCAAGACATGTAGTAATCACAGATGTAAATGAATACAGATTAGAGCTTGCTAGGAAAATGGGCGCTACTAGAACAGTGAATGTAGCAAAAGAAAACTTAGTAGATGTAATACACGAACTTCATATGAAAGAAGGATTTGACGTAGGACTAGAGATGTCTGGTGTAGAATCAGGATTCAATAATATGATTGATACAATGAAAAACGGCGGTAAGATTGCATTACTAGGACTTCAAAAATCAGACGCAAGAGTAGATTGGAGCAAAATCATTTTCAATGGCTTAACAATCAAAGGAATTTATGGACGTGAAATGTGGGAAACATGGTATAAAATGGACACTATGTTACAAAGTGGATTAGATATAAGCTCAATTATTACTCATAGATTTGATATCAAAGATTATGAAGAAGGATTTGCAGCGATGTTCAGTGGAAATTCAGGAAAAGTGGTACTAGACTGGACTAGCCTACATAAATAAATGAAAAAACTAGAGTGGAATCACAAAGGTGGTAAGGGTAACAAAGATAGTAAATATAGAAGGAGAATGTAGATGGAACGTAAAAATGACATTTTGAACATATATACACAACAATTAGAAGAGATTACAGAAGCAGGTTTGTTAAAAGGGGAATCACCAATCGTATCGAAACAAGGATCGAAAGTCTTATTAGAAGATGGTAGGGAAGTGCTTAACATGTGTGCAAATAACTACCTTGGTTTAGCAGATAGTCAAAGACTAATTGATGCAGCAAAAGCTACTTATGACGATAGAGGATATGGATTAGCATCGGTTCGTTTTATCTGTGGAACTCAAGACATTCATAAGCAATTAGAAGCAAAGATTTCTGGATTTTTAGGAACAGATGATACCATTCTTTATTCCTCATGCTTCGATGCAAATGGTGGGTTGTTTGAGACAATTCTTACGGCAGAAGATGCAGTCATTAGCGATGAGTTAAACCATGCAAGTATTATCGATGGTGTTCGTCTTTGTAAAGCGAAGAGATTCCGTTACAAGAATAATAATATGGAAGACCTACGCGCGCAATTAGTAGCAGCGGATGAAGCAGGTGCAAGAATCAAATTAATCGCAACAGACGGAGTATTCTCAATGGATGGAATCATTGCAAACCTTAAAGGTGTGTGCGATCTTGCAGATGAATTCAACGCACTAGTGATGGTAGATGATAGCCATGCTTCAGGTTTTGTAGGTGCACATGGCAAAGGAACAACAGAATATTGTGATGTAATGGGACGCGTGGATATTATCACAAGTACATTAGGAAAAGCACTTGGTGGAGCGTCAGGCGGATTCACAAGTGGTAGAAAAGAAATCATTGATTTGTTACGTCAAAGAAGTCGTCCATATTTATTCTCGAATACAGTAGCGCCAGCAATTGCAGGAGCAAGTATGGAAGTAATTAATATCTTAGAAGAAGATAATAGCTTAATCAAGCACTTAGAAGAGACTACGGCTTACTATAGAGAACAGTTAAAAGAAGCTGGATTTGATATTATAGATGGAGTACATCCAATCGTGCCAGTTATGTTGTATGATGAGAAAAAAGCTGCAGAAGTAGCGAAAAAAATGATGGAAAAAGGTGTTTACGTAGTAGCGTTTTCTTTCCCAGTTGTACCAAGAGGAAAAGCAAGAATACGTACACAAGTAAGTGCATTACACACAAAAGCAGATATTGATTTTATTGTGAAATGCTTTAAAGAATGTTTATAATCCCCCCTTTTTGAGGGCTGCTCTTGCAAATGATTTAAAATCAGCAAGGGTGGCTCTTTCCTTATCTATATGTCACAAAATTTGGATGGATGCATAGTGTAATTATAAGAAAAGGAAAAGAGACATCTATGTGGCTATGTGAAGTGAAAATGAAAGAAGTAATTAATCTATGTAACTGTAAAAAATTAGGATATGTTTCAGAATTAGATGTAAATTTGTGCACAGGACGCATAGAAGCAATTATTGTTCCTAGAACTACCAGTTTCTGTGGAATATTTGGAGGCGATTCGTGTTATTTGATACCGTATGAATGCATCAAGAAAATAGGCGATGATTTGATATTTGTTGAGATTTGTGAAGAAACTTGTGTGGTGGCTTGTAAAAAATGTTAATTCTATTCCGCTAGGGTTACATTAGAGTTGTGAAAGATTTATTCGTCAGTTGTGAAAAATACAAAGTTATGATACTATAAAAATATATAAGTTATTAGTAATAAAAGAAGTCAAGAAACGAATTGGAGGAATAGTATGAAGTGTCCATATTGTAATAAATTTGATACACGGGTTGTTGATTCAAGACCTGCCGAAGATGGGACTACAATACGAAGAAGACGTTCTTGTGATGAATGTGGAAAGAGATTTACTACATACGAAAAGGTTGAAACCATTCCATTAATCATCATAAAGAAGGATTTTAATAGAGAGCAATACGATAGAAGTAAAATAGAAGCAGGTGTATTACGTGCGTGTTATAAGCGACCTGTATCAGCAGCGCAGATTAAGCAGGCCATCGATGCGATGGAGACAGAAATTTTTGCTGTGGAAGATAAAGAAATACCATCGACAGTGATTGGTGAAATTGTAATGCGAGAATTACAAAAAGTAGATCCTGTAGCATATGTAAGATTTGCATCGGTATATCGCGAGTTTAAAGATGTGAATACATTTATGGATGAATTGAAGAAGATTTTGGATAAAGAATTGTAGAATAAAAGAGGTAGGGGCGGACGTATTCGTAGAATACAACCGTCCTTATTGTGCGAGGTAGAAGAAGTGCGAAATTACAAGATGATTATTTCTTATGATGGGACAAGGTATAAGGGATGGCAACGTTTAGGAAATGATATGTTAAGTATTCAGTATCGAATAGAGACTGCACTTAGTGAAGAACTAGGATATGCAGTCACGATAGATGGTTCAGGAAGAACAGATAGTGGAGTACATGCATATGGACAAGTGGCGAATGTGAAAGTCTCAGGAATATTGAATGAAATAGAGCTAAAAAATAATATGAACGAATTATTACCGGAAGACATATGTATTCGGCATGTTGAATTAGTGAAGAACGCTTTTCATAGTAGATTATCGGCTAAAGGCAAACAGTATACGTATACGATTGATACGAGAGAAAAGCCAGATGTATTTTTACGAAAATATACATATCATTATGTGGAATCATTGGATATAGAGCGTATGCGAGAAGCTTGTAAAATATTAATAGGTACACATGATTTTACAGCGTTTTGTGATAAAAAAGAAGAAAAATCAGGGGTAAGGACGATACATGGTATTAATATTCGTGAAGAAGAATCTTTGATCCAAATAGAATTTTATGGCAGTGGATTTTTAAATCATATGGTTAGAATTTTGACAGGAACACTACTGGAGGTAGGAAATAAAACACGGTCGGTGGAAGCTGTTTCAGAGGCATTGCATAGTAAAAGGCGAGCAGATGCGGGCTATACAGCACCATCAAGGGGCTTGCGATTAGAAGAAGTATATTATTAGAAAAGAATGGATGAAAAAGGAGAGCGTATTATGAAACTGATATCGTGGAATGTAAATGGAATAAGAGCATGTGTAGGTAAGAATTTTATGGAATTTTTTGAAGAAGTAGATGCAGATGTTTTCTGTATTCAAGAATCCAAGATGCAAGAAGGTCAATTAGTGTTAGAGTTACCAGAATATGAGCAATATTGGAATTATGCTGTGAAAAAAGGGTATTCGGGGACTGCAATATTTACGAAGGTAAAGCCAATGAATGTAACTTACGGGTTAGGAATAGAAGAGCATGATCAAGAAGGTCGTGTTATTACATTGGAATTTGAAAAATTTCATATGCTAACAGTATATACTCCGAATTCTCAAAATGAATTGGCAAGACTCCCATATCGCATGTCATGGGAAGATGCATTCCTTGCACATCTAAAAAAATTAGAGGAGACAAAACCTGTCATTTTCTGTGGAGATTTGAATGTGGCTCATCAAGAAATCGATTTGAAAAATCCAAAATCTAATAGAAAAAATGCGGGATTTACAGAAGAAGAAAGAGGAAAGTTTAGTACGTTACTAGAAAATGGATTTGTAGATACATTCCGTTATTTTTATCCAGATTTAGAACAAGTCTATTCTTGGTGGTCTTATCGATTCAGTGCAAGGGCGAAAAATGCAGGATGGAGAATTGATTATTTCTGTGTATCGCAATCTTTAGCAGATCAGCTGGTAGATGCAAAAATACATACAGAAATATTAGGATCAGATCATTGCCCAGTTGAATTAGAAATCAACATATAAAAACAGTGATGGAATAGTGATGGAACAGTGATGGAACAGTGAGAAAGACACATGGAGGCCACAGATGCGAGTTATGATGAAAGATACGATTGCTGTAATTGTGGATTATCAAGAAAAGTTAGTGCCAGTGATGAATGAAGCAACAGCAGTAATAAAAAATACAATGATTTTACTAGAAGGATTAAAAATTTTAGAAGTACCTATGCTTGTGACCCAGCAATATACAAAAGGTCTAGGAAATACAATTGAACGGATTCAAAATATTTTGGAATTTGTGCCTATAGAAAAAATTAGTTTTAGTGCTTATGACGAAATTCAAGAACAGATAAAAGGGAAAAAGTTTGTAATAGTATGTGGCATAGAAGCACATATTTGTGTGCTACAGACTGTGATTGATTTGGTGGAAGCAGGCTATCAGCCGGTTTTAGTGGCAGATTGTATTTCAAGTAGAAAAGAATTGGACAAACAGTATGCAATAAAAAGAGCGGAAGAAGAAGGAGCAATCATTACCACGTATGAAGCGATACTATTTGAATTATTGCAGAAGGCGGGAAGTGAGAAAAGCAAACAAATTCAAAAACTCATCAAGCTATAGAACAGTAGGGGGAGAAAACTGTGATTAATAAGGGGATTGCATTTGCAACAAAAGCGCATGAAGGTCAGACTAGAAAAGGAACAAAAAAACCATATATTGTACATCCGATAGAAGTGTCAGAAATTGTCTCAAATATGACAAGTGATGAAGAGATAATAACTGCTGCGGTATTACATGATACGGTTGAGGATTGTGAAGAAATTACAATAGAAATGATAGAACAAGAATTTGGAGTAAGAGTAGCATCGATTGTTGCACAAGAAAGTGAAGACAAGAGTAAGACGTGGGCAGAGCGCAAAGGACATACGATTGAGTGTTTACGAACAGCTCCATTAGAGGTTCAGATGGTTGCGCTAGGGGATAAACTATCCAATATGCGAGATATTGATCAAGATTACCCAGTGTGTGGGGAAGCACTGTGGCAACGGTTTCGCATGAAGAACAAGCAAATCATTGGATGGTATTATAAAGGCGTGCAAGACGCATTGAAAAAAGACTTGGGGCACACAGAAAGCTATAAGGAGTATTGTGCCTTGGTAGATAAAAATTTTGGATAGAAAGAGAGTAAAATAGAATGAAAAAGATTCTAATGATTGGGACAGGGGGAACGATAGCTTCTACAAAGACAGAGAACGGGTTGTCACCTGGAATATCATCAGAAGAATTGATATCTTACATTCCACAAGTATCAGAGGTATGTGAAGTAGATACGATTCAAGTCTGTAATATTGATAGTACGAATGTGATGCCAGAGCATTGGGAAATTATGTCAAGAACGGTAGAGAAATACTATGATCAATATGATGGGTTTGTTATTTGCCATGGAACGGATACCTTGGCATATACAGCGGCAGCACTGTCATATATGATTCAGAATTCAAGCAAGCCAATCGTGATTACAGGTTCCCAAAAACCAATCAATATGGAAATCACAGATGCAAAAACGAACTTGTTGGATAGTTTTATTTATGCAACAGATGATGAAGCACAAGGGGTAGATATTGTTTTTGATGGCAAAGTAATCATTGGAACGCGGGCCAAGAAAGTACAATCGAAGAGTTATAATGCATTCTCGAGTATAAACTTTCCGTATCCAGCGGTTATACGAGATATGAATGTAATTCGATATTTTCCAACGATTCAATATACAGAGCCTGTTAGGTTTTATCATGACATGAATGATAGTATTTACGTGATGAAGATGATTCCCGGAATGAAAGCAGATGTGTTGGAATATATTTTTGATCACTATGATTGTATTGTAATAGAAAGTTTTGGAGTTGGTGGAATTCCAGCAAGTGTTGTAGAAGAGTTTTATGTTCAGATGGGCAAACCTAAGAATAATCGAAAACTAGTGGTGATGACAACACAAGTTGCCAACGAAGGAAGCAATATGACTGTGTATGAAGTAGGCGTTAAAGTTAAGAAAGACTTTAATATGTTAGAGGCATACGATATGACTTCAGAGGCTACAATCACAAAATTGATGTGGCTTATGGCGTTGCCAGAACTCCAAAATTATGAAACACTCGTTGAGAAATTTTATACAAAAATAAATAATGATACGATGTATAAGAAATTATAACTATAATAAGAAGGAAAGTATTTAGAAAAAATGCTATAAAAATTTCTGGAAATAAGTTATAATATTAAATTAGTGAAAATTACGAACCGTAATGAAATAGAAAACAGGTGAGGAGAAATATAATGGGAAGAGAATTAGATACAAAATATGACCCAAAACAAATTGAAGAAAAACTGTATGAAAAATGGTGTGAGAATAAGTATTTTCACGCAGAAGTAGATAGAAGTAAGAAACCATTTACTATAGTAATGCCACCGCCAAATATTACAGGTCGCCTCCATATGGGACATGCATTAGATAATACATTGCAAGATATTTTAATTAGATATAAGAGAATGCAAGGATTTAATGCACTTTGGATTCCTGGAACAGATCATGCGGCGATTTCAACAGAAGTGAAAGTTACGAATCAATTGAAAGAAGAAGGCATTGATAAGAAAGAAATGGGAAGAGAAGCATTTCTTGCACGTACGTGGGAGTGGAAAGAAGAATACGGCGGAGCGATTAATGAACAATTAAAAAAAATCGGTGTTTCTTGTGACTGGGACCGAGAACGATTTACAATGGATGAAGGTTGTTCGGCAGCAGTTGAGAAAGTGTTTATTAAATTATATGAAGAAGGCTATATCTATAAGGGCTCACGTATCATTAACTGGTGTCCAGTATGTAAAACTTCTCTTTCAGATGCAGAAGTAGAGCATGAAGAACAAGCAGGACATTTCTGGCATCTAAAATATCCAGTAGTTGGAGAAGAAGGAAGATTCTTAGAAATCGCTACCACACGTCCAGAGACAATGCTTGGAGACTCAGCAATTGCGGTACATCCAAGTGATGAAAGATATGCAGACTTAGTTGGTAAGACAGTTATGCTACCTCTTATGGAGAGAGAAATCCCAATCGTTGCAGACTATTATGTAGATAAAGAATTCGGAACAGGGGCAGTTAAGATTACTCCAGCTCATGATCCAAATGATTTTGAAGTTGGAAAACGCCACGATTTGCCAGAAATCAACGTAATGAATGATGATGCTACTATTAATGAAAAAGGCGGCAAATATGCAGGGATGGAACGTTATGAAGCAAGAAAAGCGATTGTTGCAGATTTAGATGCGTTAGGATTATTAGTAAAAGTAGAAGATCATTCACACAATGTAGGAACACATGACAGATGCGGAACTACAGTAGAGCCACTTATTAAACAACAATGGTTTGTTAAAATGGAAGAACTTGCAAAACCAGCTATTGAAGCATTAACAAAAGAAGAGCTGAAATTCGTTCCAGAGCGTTTTGATAAATCATATTTACATTGGTTAGAGAACATTCGCGATTGGTGTATTTCAAGACAAATTTGGTGGGGACATAGAATTCCAGCATATTACTGCGATCAATGTGGGGAATTTACAATTGCGTCAGAAGTACCTACAGAATGTAAACACTGCCATTGTGAGAATCCAACATTTACACAAGATGAAGATACACTTGATACATGGTTTAGTTCGGCATTATGGCCATTCTCTACACTTGGCTGGCCAGAAAATACAGAAGATTTAGATTACTTTTATCCTACAGATGTACTTGTAACAGGATATGATATTATCTTCTTCTGGGTTATCCGTATGGTATTCTCGGGATATGCACATACAGCACAATCACCATTCCACACGGTACTTATACATGGTCTAGTTCGTGACTCATTAGGAAGAAAGATGAGTAAATCACTTGGAAACGGGATTGACCCACTTGGCATTATTGAACAATATGGTGCAGATGCACTTCGTCTTACATTAGTAACTGGAAATGCACCTGGTAATGATATGCGTTTCTATAATGAAAGAGTAGAAGCAAGCAGAAACTTTGCGAATAAAATCTGGAATGCGTCTCGTTTTATTATGATGAATACAGAAGGAAAAGAAATCACAACACCAGATGATGCAAGCTTACTTCCAGTAGATAAGTGGATTATTTCTAAGGCGAATACATTGGCTAAAGAAGTGACAGATAACATGGATAAATTCGAATTGGGAATTGCAGTACAGAAAGTATATGACTTTATCTGGGATGAATTCTGTGATTGGTATATTGAACTTTCGAAACCAAGAATCTACAATGCAGAGAATGATCCAGAAGCAGCGAACGTTACACTATGGACACTTAAGACAGTTTTAGGTGATGCACTTAAGTTATTACATCCATTTATGCCATTTATTTCAGAAGAAATCTTCAGTGTATTAAATCCAGAAGTTGAGTCTTTGATGATTTCAACGTGGCCAGAATACACAGAAGATAAGAACTTCCCTGTTATGGAACGTGTAGTAGATAGATGTAAAGAAGCGATACGAGGAGTTCGTAATGTTCGTGCAGAGATGAATGTACCTGTTAAAAAGAAAGTAACGGTATATATTGTATCAGAAGAGAAAAGTGTACGAGAAGGATTTGAGTTACTCAAAGCACAGATGATGAATATGTTAGGTGCTTCCTCGATAGAAGTACAAGAAAATAAGGCTAATATATCAGAAGATGCAGTGTCAATTGTAACGGCAGATGCAGTAGTATATTTACCATTAGATGAATTAGTAGATAAAGAGCAAGAAATCGAGCGCTTAACAAAAGAAAAAGCAAAACTAGCAGGTGAGTTAGCACGTGTTCAAGGTATGCTTAGCAATGAGAGATTCGTTAGTAAAGCACCAGAGGCAAAGATAAATGAAGAGAAAGCAAAGCTTGAAAAATACACTCAAATGATGGAACAAGTAGAAGCACGATTAGCAGGGTTATATAAATAAAAGTGTCTTAGATGACATCATTGTATATAGAGGAATAGTAGATGCAATATTATCAAGCAGTAGAGTATATTAATAGCATACCGAAATTTGCAACTAAGAATTCCATGGATCACACAAGGCGATTCATGGAATTACTTGGAAATCCAGATAATTACCTACGGGTGATTCATGTCGCAGGGACAAATGGAAAAGGTTCGACCTGCGCTTACATCAATCAAATATTACGGCACCAAGGAGAAAAAGTCGGACTTTTTACATCGCCACATCTCATAGAGATGACAGAACGAATTCAAATCAATGGATGTGATATTACAAAAGCGGAATTTGAAAAAATCTTTAATCAAGTGATGCAAGCTGTTGAAATATTGCGAAAAGAGGAACTTCCTCATCCGACATTTTTTGAGTTTTTGTTCGGTATGGCGATGAAAGCATTTCTTGAGCATAGAGTAACATATGCCATACTAGAGACAGGGCTAGGTGGTAGATTGGATGCGACCAATGTTGTGGAGAATCCATGTGCGACGATTATTACAAGCATAGGATTAGATCATGAGAAATACCTTGGAGAGACCTTGGAAGAAATCGCACAAGAAAAAGCTGGAATTATCAAGAGTAATTGCCCTACTATCTACGATGATAAGGTAGAGTGTGTGAATCGGATTATTGAAGAGCAAGCAAAAAAAGTAGGAGCTCCATGTAAAAAAATATCGGATTCTGCGTACGAAATTATAGAAAAGACGGAAAAAAACATTGCTTTTTATTTAAAGGGTGCGTATGATAAAAACATTACATGGAAGATTAAGAATAGAGGGAGTTATCAAGTGGATAATGCAAGTCTTGCATTGATGACACTTATGACGATTCTTCCAAGGGAAAAGCAACAGTATAATCTATGGGGAGAAGCACTTCTTGCTACCAATTGGCAAGGGAGAATGGAAGAAGTAGAAAAAGGAATCATTATCGATGGTGCCCATAATGTAAGTGCTATTACGGCTTTAGCAGCTGAAGTAGCAAAGTTAGATGTATTGCTTTTTTCCGCAGTAGCTGATAAGAATTATAGAAAAATGCTTAAAATACTGACAGAAAATATAGAGATAGATACGTTTATCGTTACAACAATAGACGATGCAAGAGGAGTACCAGCAAAAGAACTAGCTGAGTTAATTGAAAGCTACACAGCAAAAACAGCATATGTTTGCGAAGATATTGCAGAGGCTTGGAAGTTGCTAAAACAGAAAAAGCCACAAAATGGACGAGCAATGTGTCTAGGATCGCTATACTTAATAGGTATGATTAAAGAACAGTATAGAGATGGAAAATAATAGGAGAGTTGAAATTATGCTTGATTTTGAAGAAGAATTAAAGAAATTTACGCCGAGTTTAGAGGTAGAAAATATTGAACAAGCAGTTTATCGAGAAGATTTGACAGATATTACAGATATTATGAAAGATATGCTTGAACAGAGAAGGTAATAGAAAGAGTACGGTGAATACATGGACTATACAGAAAAGGTCATTAAGCAATCTAATTATTGGTATAATGATGGATTAAATCGTGCGAATTTTAGGGATTTATCGGGTGCAATTATTTCATTAAAGCGTAGTTTACAGTACTGTAGACATAATATATCAGCTAGAAACCTATTAGGGCTAGTATATTATGGGCGTGGAGAAGTAAATGAAGCCTTGGTAGAATGGATTATAAGTAAAAATCTGAAACCAAGGGATAATATTGCGAACTATTTTATACGAAAAGTTCAGAATTCCCCTAAAAAATTAGATATGATTAATTCTAATATAAAAAAATACAACCAATGTTTGGTTTACTGTCAACAAGATGCAGAAGATTTGGCACTTATCCAGATAAAAAAAGTGGTAGCAGCGCATCCAACATTTGTGAAAGCGTATCAGCTCATGGCACTTTTATGCATACGTAAAGAGCAATATACACGAGCGAAGCAGATATTGAAGAGAGCTCATAAGATTGATACTACAGATGCACTTACATTATATTATACGAATGAATTAGAGGAATTAAAGGCATCAGGTAAGCACTCTCATGAAGATAAAAATATGAGCGTTTCCTACACAGTAGGCAATGAGGTTATTATCCAACCAACATCAGCATCATTAAAAGAAAACGCAGGAAATATGACCATTCTAAATATTGTGATTGGTATTATGATAGGTGCAGCGGTTGTAGCATTCTTAATAAGACCTGCAATTCTAGCGGATACTTCTTCAAAGAATGCTGATGCAATCCGAGAATATAGTGCGGAGATAGATGCGCAAAAAGCACAAATCAACGCACTAAGTACAGAGCTAGATACTTACCGTGCCACAAGCGATGAAGCGGAAGCGTCAGTTCAGTTAGCAGAACAAACACTGACTAGCTATGAAATGTTGTTGAAAGCAGAAGAACAATTATCCGGAGAGATGACAAGCAATGTGGATATGGCAACGACACTAAAAGAAGTAAATGAAAATATGCTTAGTGAGCAAGGATTAGAATTATATGAAGTGTTGGCAGACGAAATATTTGGTAGAATATGTTCAGGACTCTATGAATCAGCGGTGACTAATTTTGAAGCGGAAAATTATGCTGCAGCTATTACAGATCTAGAAGAAATTATGACGATGGTTCAATCCTATGAAGGCTATCAGGCGATGCTATTATTAGCACAGTCCTATAGTAAAACGAATGATGTTGATAACGCTTCAACATATTATAATTTAATTATAAGCGATAGTACAAATACAGAACGAAAAGAAGAGGCAACTATAGGGTTAGAGAATATTAGCAGTAGTGCTTCAGATGTCACGGAAGAAAGTGTGACGACAGAGGAGCAGGGGGTTGAATCAACGGAAGTCCCTAGCGAGCAATAAAATCAAATATACTACACGAAAGAGGATATGCGGATTGGCATATCCTCTTTTTAATTATGTGGAATTAAGAGTGTACAAAATTAATAAGTTTAGAAATAGGATTCAAAATAAGTTTGATGAACAATGTATTGAAACACTAAAAAGGATAGAAAGGTTAGAAAAGATGAAATATCAAATTCAAGAGAATTGTTTGACAATATTTTTACCAAGAGAAGTAGATCATTTTCATGTAGCTGATATGAGAAGCCAAGTGGATACAATCATAGAAGCGAATCATATTAAGCATGTTATCTTTGATTTTAAAAACACAAAATTTATGGATAGTTCTGGGATAGGAGCTATTATGGGGCGGTATAAATTGATTTATTTGCTCGGCGGAGAAGTGTGGGGAGTCAATGCAAATAGCCACATAAAAAAACTCTTATTAATGTCAGGTATGGATCAAATTATGCGAATATATGAGGAGGATGTTGAAAATGAGTATTGCTAATGAAATGGAAATGGAGTTTGATAGCATTCCAGAGAATGAGGGCTTCGCACGTGTCGCAGTAAGTGCGTTTTTTACACAGTTAGATCCCACACTTGAGGAGGTGTGTGATGTAAAAACGGCTGTCTCTGAAGCAGTAACAAATGCCATTATTCATGGCTACAATGAAGAAGTACATAAGGTGAAAATAAAGTGTAGCGTTCATGTAGAAGAACGTGTATTTGAATTGATGGTTATAGATGAAGGGTGCGGCATTGTAGATATTAAACGTGCGATGGAGCCGCTTTATACTACGAAATCTGAGATGGAACGAGCTGGAATGGGTTTTGCATTTATGGAAGCATTTATGGATAGTATCGAGGTGGAGTCGAAAATAGGGATTGGAACGACAGTAAAAATGACGAAAATAGTGAGAAAAGAAAGTGAAGCAGAGGAGCCATGGATCAAACAATCTCTTTAATTAAGCAAGCACATTTAGGAGATAAAGATGCAAGGGAACGAGTGATAAATGATAATGTAGGATTAATATGGTGTGTAGTAAAACGTTTCACAGGGAGGGGAACAGAACTGGATGACTTGTTTCAGATAGGCAGCATAGGACTGTTGAAGGCAGTTGATAAATTTGATTTCACTTATGATGTTAAATTTTCTACCTATGCAGTACCTATGATTGCAGGAGAAATCAAGAGGTTTTTACGCGATGATAGTATGATAAAGGTAAGTAGATCGCTCAAAGAACTAGCAGCGAAAGCATATATGAAGCGCGAAGAACTTATTGCGAAAGGTCACACTGAACCATCAGTAGAAGAATTGGCTAATATATTAGAAGTGGATAAAGAGGATTTAATTATGGCAATAGAATCTGGCAGCGAAGTAGAGTCTCTTTACAAACCAATTTATCAAAAAGATGGAGATGAAATATGCCTTATGGATAAAATGGGAAAAGTAGATGGGCAGGAAGATGAAATTGTGAATAAGCTATTATTACGTCAAATATTAGAGACGTTAGAAATAGAAGAGCGAAGATTAGTGCATTTGCGGTATTTTTTGAATATGACACAAACAGAAGTGGGAAGAGAATTGGGGATTTCGCAAGTGCAAGTATCTAGGTTAGAAAAGAAAATATTAAGAAATCTAAGAAACAATCTTTAAGGCATACTTAGATTAAATTAGAACAGAATATATATAAATAAGAATCAAACAGATTGAGTATATTATTTGAAATATTTGTCATAATAACTATCAATAAATATAAGGCAGGTGATAGTGAAGTGATAAGTCCAAAAAATAAAATTCGGTTATGTTTGATTTTTGTCGTGTTATTAGCAATAACGGTAGGTACGTTTTATTATTTTTATACCGGTGAAAGTATTAATGAGTGGGGGCAGGGAACGCTAATAACATCAATCTGTGTAAGGAGATAACATGACAGGGAAGAATACAACTCTATATATAAAAGCGGAGCAGGTCGTAGAAGTGACAGAACCCAAAGTTACATTGTCAGATGTCCTTAAAATGGAGTGTATAGACCAAGGCATATTGAATAGATTAAATTCTTTGGTAATTGTGAAATTTAAAGAAATGGAATACAAACGCACAGTTATTTCGATACTTAAAATCATACAGTTGATCCATGAAAATTATCCGGAACTGCAGATTGAAAATCTCGGTGACTTAGATATTATTGTGAAATATGAAAATCAAAAAGTACCAAGTTGGATCTGGCATAGGATGAAGGCAACTCTTGTGATTGTGATTAGTTTCTTGGGATCGGCGTATTCTATTATGGCTTTTTCCAATGATGTGGATACACTCGAAATTTTCAATCAACTATATTATCTGATTGTAGGAAAACAAGCACAAGGGTATACAGTGTTGGAGGCCAGCTACTGTGTAGGACTCGTAGTAGGAATTTTAGTGTTTTTTAACCACTTCGGAAATAAAAAATTAACAGTAGATCCGACTCCAATGGAGATTGAAATGCGATTGTATGAGCAAGATATTCAAACTACATTAATACAGAATTATTCGCGAAAAGGAGCAGAGATAGATGTGGATAACTCAATTGATTTTGATTGTAATCGGGATTAGCAGTGGAGCAGTAATTGCAAGTGGATTGTTTTCATTTATTATAGGGCTTGGCATAGTGTCAAAATTCGCTGATCGAACAAAAACAGGAGACAAGGTACTCCTGTATGAAAATGCGATTGCACTGGGAGGTGTACTGGGAAGTATTGTATTTATATATGATTTTCCATTGTCATATTTATATTATTTTATGCCTCTTATGGGAATTTCAGCTGGTATATTCGTAGGTTGCTGGGCAATGTCGATAGCTGAAGTAATTAATATTTTCCCGGTGCTAATAAGGAGAGTAAGACTTGTTCACTATATTAAATATATTGTATTAGCGATTGCTGTTGGAAAAGGCGTGGGAATGTATGTGATGTGCTTGTTAAACTAAGAAGTAATAAAAGGAGCAAATAATGAAACGAGAGAATAAAGAATACGAAGCATATGTAAAGACAAAGACGCCAACGTACAGCTTGTCAGGAAATATGTTGAAGGCATTTATCGTTGGGGGAATCATTTGTACAATAGGACAAGTGATATTAAATATGTTAGAAAAAAATGGCATAGAAGCAGAGTTTAGTGGGACGTGGACGTCCATTATCTTAATAGGGATAAGTGTAGTCTTAACAGGGATCAATCTTTATCCGAGAATTGCCAATTGGGCAGGGGCAGGAGCATTAGTACCTATTACAGGATTTGCGAATTCGGTGGCATCCCCAGCGATTGAATATGTAGTAGAAGGGGCAGTGAACGGAATAGGAACACGTATTTTTGTGATTGCAGGTCCAGTGATTTTATATGGTGTTTTTATTAGTTGGACATTAGGTGTGATATATTACTTACTGCAAATTGCAGGGTTGATGTGATGGAAGTGTATGATTTGGTATCTAATAAATTGTCGAGAAAGA
>JAWXVA010000148.1:0-4922 GCA_044425815.1 Eubacteriales bacterium | reverse complement strand
ATCAATCTCTAAATCTTAGCTTGATATTCGAATGGCAATGGAACAATCTTTCCAGGTGTCTGAATCGCTACCAATTGCTCTAATGAAGCCTTAACGATAGCTTTTTGTTGTTCTGGATTGTTAGGTGCTCCTGCATTTGCACCCATTGGAACCAATGGAGCTACTGCACGAGGTGTACCAGATTGACGTACTACTGGTGGAAGAGCTGCAATAATAATTGTTGGAATTCCAGCTTCTTCAATCGCTCTCTGCACCAATACTGCAGAGCGGTGGCAAGTGCCTCAACCAGCGGTAAGAAGAACTGCATCTACACCTTCTTCTTTGAACATCTGTGCGATTTCTGGACCTGTTTGATTCTTGAATTTATCTTGGTCTCCACCGCCACCCATGAATCCTGCGTGAACAGGTGCACAAGCTTTGATATATCCTTCTTTTGCTAATTCGTGAATTCTATCAATTGGGAACATACAGTTGATGTCTTTATTAACATCTCCATTATCATATCCACCATGTGATACCATTAATTCTTCTGATAACATTTGATCAGTTACTTTTCTCCAAGTGAAATCACCTGCAAGATTAAATCTCTCATCTTCTTTATGGTGTACCCCTGCTGCTGTAGCAAGAGCAATTGTCATATCTTTTAACTCTTTTGTTACAGGAGTCCACACTGATTGTGGTGTAATTGGAACAAAAATTTCTGATTGCATTCCTTTAACTACTGTTATACTCATTGTTATACCTCCTTGTGATTATTATTTTTCGCGCGCATCTCTGCTTGTCTACGATTATATACATCTAGGTTACTTACATACTTCTCATTGGCTTCTGGACCAAGCTGTTCAATGAAACTCATGTTCCACGCTACCTCTTGACCAACTACAAGTGGATAGTCTGTAATCATCATTCGCATTGGAACTTTCAGAAATCCCAATCGACCTTTTAGGTCTACACCGACGCAACCATCGTGCACTTCTACAATCACGCCTTCCATTCTAATAATTCTATCGCCATATTTCATATCATTCACCTAGTTCTAGTTGTATTTTGCTTTTCTCTTCTCACTCATTGGTAATGATTGCTCATTTTCAACAAGTTGAATTGCTTTTCCTGTAACGTTAGATACTAATTCAACATTCGTAGCTTTTACGTTTGGATTCCATTTCTTTTCTGATGATTTCACTTTTTCTCCACACATATCTGCTTTTAACATTGCTAATGCACGTAATGCATCTTCGTGACAAAGTGTGTTACATCCAAGTACTTCATTCTCAATACCTGCTTCTGACTTGTTGTTATCAATCATGTTTGTCATGTATTTGTTACCAACTACAAGTGCACCTTGAACTGCTGAGAATGACATACCAACTACTGAGATTCCTCTCATCCCGATTTGCTCGATGTGGCTAGCGAAGTCGATGTGGTTATTTCCAAAACCTTCTGTTGTTACAAATGCACCTTCAACATCCATTGCTTCTAATGTCATACCTACACGTTTTGATACATAGAATTTTTCTGCATTAATCTGTGGTGATCCTACAAATACAACACCGCAAAGGTCTACTTCTTCATCATGTAAAGCTTCAAGTACCAATGGTTCTCTAAAGTAATGTCTTGACATTTCTTTTGAAGCTGGTCCGATACATGTCAATGCGTGAATACATCCATCTAATACCTCTAGTGGAGAAGCTACAACGGGAACATTTCCTAAGTCAACGTTTGGTCTAGCACCAAGTACACCAACTGGTTCTACTGGAAGAATTAGGTTGTCGTGCATTGCACCTTGTCCCATAATTTCTTTCACGATTACGACTTTTTTCTTTCCTGGTCTACGAACTTGCTTGAATTCTTCTGTATCTACTACAAGTGTATCATCTAATTTTTTAAGAGCTTCACGAATTTCTTGTGTAATAATATCTGTAGCTGTATGAGCTGCCAAAGGACCTGGTCTTTCCATGTTAGTTCCTTCAACGATTGTAACTTGAGTCTTGATAAAGATTTCACCTTTTTCTGGACAACCTGGACGACCCCACATGATATTCTCATCTAAAAATCCTTCTGATGAACCGAATTCACCGATTTGAACACCGTTCTCATCTGTTCCAGTTACCATGACTACTGCACCATTAATTACTCTAGTTGTTCCAAAACCGATTTCATCGTCACCTTCTTTTGTAGCAATAGGTTGAACGTCCATGATTGTTTCAGAATAAGTATGGTAATCCGCTGCTGTAATGATTTCTAATTTCAAATCTGTTACTAATTCTTCTGAATCACAAGCTTCTGCTTCAATTCCTTCGCGAATATAGAGAACGGTTCCTTCAATCTTAGTTTCAGGACCTCTCTTAACTTCTGTAATGTTATAATATTTTCTTGTTAATGATCGGATAACTTTCTCTTCACCTGCAACTTCTGCTGCCACTGATGTAGCTGCAGATGCTACTGCTGGGATTTCTGCTACTGTAGCAGCTCCTGCTGTAATACCTGTAGGGATTTCAATATTGATATCTTTCCCTTCACCGATATGGATTTTTAATACACCACCATTTACTGATGTTGTAGCTCCTGCAATTGTTGGTGCTACTGGTGTTGCTTCTACTACCTCTTCAACCACCTCTTCTGCTACTGCAGTAATTCCTTCTACAACGTCTGCTGTAATAGGTGAAAGTGAATCACATGTCTTTGTTAATGTAGCTCCTAGTACTTGTCCAATAGTCAAGACACCATCTAGGTTTAATAATCCTGAATCTACCAAATCATCAAAGATTGCTGGATCTTCTAAGTTAGCAGCTCCAATTGTAATACCTGCTTCTGCTCTACAACATAATACTGCAGGATCATTTGCATGTTCTTTCGCTGTTTCAGCTGTAATTGACATATTAATTTCCTCCTTATACTTTTTACCTTATGACCAAGTCGGTCTATATATTTCAATTATATACCCATTCTCACATTATTGATACATGACGTGAAAAATCGTGTATAAATAATTGCGTTAAATTGATTGTTCCACTTTCTTTGACACTGTCAAATGTCTATATAATGGATGTTTAATTGTTCTCATTACGTGATCTGTTTGATGGAATACTTTTAATCCCATCTTAGGTGCTGACCCCATAACTGTATTCGAGCAATCTGAACAATTCCCAATGATAATGTATTCACATTTATCTTTCTTAAACTGCATGCTATTTTGCACTTGTCCTGGGCAATTTCCTGGTCTTTCACATTTCAATGCGCCACTTGGCATCTCAACGACTTGCTTACATCTTGCTACCGATGCAACCGTACCATTCATCTTACCTGCAATATCTCTCATACGAGCTTCGTCTCCCCCACAAGCACAGACTAATAATCCTGTAGCTGCACCATGTAAATCTGGGAATTCCATCGTCACTAAGATACCACCTGTAGTCTTCGTTATTGGTGCTTCCTCTGTAGTCGCTTTCCCTGTAAATGGTCCACCCATGATGATTTCTCCAACAACACCTTCCATACCGCCTGCGCACTCAATAAGTGAACCTACGCTTGTTCCCACAGGAACATCCATGAATACATGTTCTTCGTGTCCGCCTGTAATCATGCCACGAACTGTTACGTTCTTGCTATAACAAGGTTTTCTATCTTCGATTGCCTCTGCAACTCTTCCGCATGTTTCGCTATTAATAACAATTGCATTGGCTGCCGATGGTAATTGATCTGGTCTTAACTCTATCCCTAAACATTCTCTAACAACTGCTCTTTCTTCCCCCATTGGATAAATGTCTGGCATCAAGAAAATCTCAATATTTTCTTCACCTTTCATTGCGTCATGGAGAATCTTAACTGCTTTCTCATTTTTCTTCTTAATTGCGAAAATAGCTTTGCCCGCATTAGAAATTTCCATAACATATTTCACACCACGCACTAACTTGTCAGCTTTTTCTTCTATTTCAATAATGTTATGGCGTAATCCCGGTTCACATTCTGCTGCATTAATTAGTATATAACCACCTGCTAAATCTGTACCAATCTTAATTCCAGTTGGAAATCCAGCTCCACCCATTCCAACTACTCCAGCAGCTTTTACCATTTCGAGCTTAGATCCTTCTTCTATTGGAAGAAACTCTTCTTTCTGCTCTTCGTCTGGTTTAATCACAATGCGATCTTCAAGCACTTCTTCTACAACGCCGTATACTCCCGAAAAGATATTCGCGCCTAAACCTGTTGGTTGTGCAACCAATGTTCCTTTCGAAACTTTCTCTCCGACTTTAACTACCGGCGCACAAGGTGCTCCTACGTGTTGTCTTAATAAGATTTGTAAATTATCCATAACTACAATCTCCTTCATACTTTCTTTTAATATAAATAAAAGCAACATCCAATTAATTGCTTTCTTATTTATTCATAGTTTTCTTCTATAATATAGTTCTATGTTTTCATATGATTTTGTATTTCAAAAAAACAGAGTGTGTTCCAAAAAACATCATTATTTCCATTTTAAAAAATAGAACGCAGTCTAGTTTTAATCTTTTCTTGGCGAGAGCATGTGGGAATCGAACCCACCTAGGACGCTATTAACGCCCAACACTAGTTTTGAAGACTAGGGGGCACACCAGTTACCCAACTACTCCCATGCCCACATACTGTAACATAACCCATTCTTTTTTTCAATCTTTTTCATAAAAATATTCTATTTTTTCATAAAAATTCAGCATTGACTTTCTAAGTGTTTTCATGGATAATATGACTTATAAACTGTACTGAATACTAGAACGCAGTCTAGCTATTATATCGACTGATTGTTCTAGAATAAAAACATTCTGGAATCAAGAATATTTTTCACGATGTTTTCAGAAAAGTACATAGGATTTTTCTATAATAAAACACTTTCAAGGAGGTATGGATTATGAGTCTCAATCCAAAAATCAACTTAGATGCAT
>JAWXVA010000027.1:0-26600 GCA_044425815.1 Eubacteriales bacterium | reverse complement strand
ATTGTATTATTTAGTTGTTAGACTTCTATCAACACTTATGTTACACTAGAAGCAATACAGTCAAGGAAGGAAGATTAAGATGAGAAATATTAAACTCGTATTGGAATATGATGGAAGCAGATATCAAGGTTGGCAACGCCTTGGCAAAGGGGAGTCTACCAATACCATTGCAAATAAAATTATAGATGTATTACACAAAATGACAAATGAAAATATTGAAATATTTTCAGGGTGTAGAACGGAAGTTGGGGTGCATGCACAAGGCCAAGTCATCAACTTCAAGACTACTTCTCCTATGCAATTATATGAAATCAAGAACTACATGAATCGCTACTTACCACAAGATATCGCTGTGGTATCCATCGATGAGATGCCAGAACGTTTCCACGCTAGTTTGAATGCGACGTCTAAGACTTATCAATATCGTGTATCTATCAATGAATCGCCTAGCGTATTCGAACGCAAATATGTGTACCATTCATTCAAGACTCCTGATGTTGACCTTATGAAAGCAGCTGCGACAGAATTTATTGGAACACATGACTTCAAACATTTCTCTACCGTAAAGCGTACGAAATCAACAGAGAAAACGATTCATTCCTTAGACATTTATTACGATGGGCAAGAACTACAATTCACAATTGAAGCATCAGATTTCTTGCATAATATGAACCGTATGATTCTTGGATTCATCTTAGATATTGGCTTGGGCAAACGAAAATTAGAGGAAATCGATACCATTCTCAACAGTCGTTCTGCCTTTGATCCTATCGTTCCTTGTGATCCTAAAGGTCTGTTTTTACTAGACGTAAACTACGATAAATAAAGAAATAATTCAATAGCTTAGTATATAAATGGCAACCGCAAATAAGATGTGGTTGCCATAATTTTATTATTGTAAACCTGTACTGTGTGATTTCACACCATTTCCCCTTCATTTTCACTTTATTTCTACTTTATTTCTACTTTATTTCTACTTCGTTTCTACTTCGTTTCTATTCGTTTCTATTCGTTTCTATTCGTTTCAAGATATTTCATCAAATTATCAAATTGTTTTTTCATCAAATCATATCCATGGTCATAGAGTTTTGTCAACTTATCAGGGTCACTTTCCATTCTAGAAACAAGCGGGATTTGTGGGCGTAGAACAAACGCTTTCCCTTCTTTTTCCAATGCTTCTAGTTTTTCTAATGTTGCATTATATCCACTAGCACGTCGTCGAATAGCCTGTACCAATTTCGGATATTTTTTATAGGAATGTGTATAGATTTTAATCATGCCGTTAGATGGGATTTTTTTTCGATATCCAGGATTCTGAGTCGTAATAAAAATCATTTTCTCATTGCCTAACGATTGTGCATATTGGATAGGTATTGATTGTGCTAGACCTCCATCTAGATACGGTACGCCATCTATGTTAACAATCGGTGCCACAAGAGGTAAGCTGCTTGATGCACGACAAATTCTCATCAATCGTTCACGACTTTCTGTTTCCGCTAAATATTCTGCTTTCCCCGTAATACAATTTGTCACTCCAATCATACATCTTATATCCGATGCAAAGTACGTATCGTAATCAAATGGCAACGTCTGATTCGGAAATGTATCAAAGATCATATCCATGTCCATAAGGCTTTTTGTCTTCATAAATCCTTTAAGATTTATATAACTAAACGAGCCTTTTTCATGTATCATACAATCTTTTCCCCGTCCAATTTGTTTCGCAACATATCCAATCCCATTGCATGCCCCTGCCGAAACTCCGATTACGTCCGAGAAATACACGTCCTGCTCCATCAAATAATCTAATACCCCCGCAGTGAATACTCCTCTAGCCGCACCTCCTTCTATTACTATAGTCCCTGGAATGCTCATCTTCTATCCTCCTATTTACTTCTGTCTTATTTATATCTTATCATTTTATTTTCTTCTTGAAAATGCATTCGACAATATCCGTTAATAAATTATTCATTTCGATTTTCCATTCATGGTAATAACCAATAAATTTGTCGATACTATTTTGTGCACACCTACAAAATATGAATATATTATCGAATCTTCCATACAATTGTAGACAAAATCAGCCCTCTTAACTATAATAAAAGATGTTAAATAAATAACAAGTGTTTTCGAAAGGAGTTTGAGAGTTATGGCAAAAATATTTATTAGTCCTAGCAAATACGTGCAAGGGGCTGGCGAAATGAAAAACATCGGAACTTACGTAGAGAAATTAGGTAGCAAATCACTGGCATTAATAAGCACGTCTGGATACAAACGTATCGGTAGTACGATCGAGGAAAGTTTTGCATCTTCCGGTTGTTCTATATTATTTGATTATTTTAATGGTGAGTGTAGTAAAAATGAGGTAGATCGTCTTTTAGCAATTGCAAAAGAGAATGGTTGTGATTCTATCATCGGTATCGGTGGTGGTAAAATCCTTGATACCGCAAAAGCTGTAGCATATTATTTAGATGTACCAGTAATTATTTGCCCTACAATCGCTTCTACAGATGCTCCATGTAGTGCACTAACTGTTTTATATACAGATGAAGGTGTATTTGATAGCTATTTATTCTTAAAAGCAAATCCTAATTTAGTATTAATGGACACTGAAATAATAGCAAAATCTCCAGCAAGATTAACTGTATCTGGTATGGGTGATGCATTAGCAACATATTTTGAAGCTCGTGCATGTCTTGCAAGTAATGCAGGCACTTGTGCAGGTGGAACAAGTACTATGGCTGCTATGGCTCTTGCTGAATTATGTTACAATACTTTAATTTCTGATGGATTAAAAGCAAAATTATCACTTGAAGCTGGCGCTTGCACGAAATCTGTCGAAAAAATCATTGAAGCAAACACTTTGTTATCAGGTATCGGATTTGAAAGTAGTGGTCTTGCTGGTGCACATGCAATTCATAACGGATTTACCGTATTGGACGAATGTCATCACTTATACCATGGAGAAAAAGTTGCATTTGGAACACTTGCACAACTTATGTTAGAAAACGCGCCTACAAAAGAATTAGAAAAAGTATTGTTCTTCCTAGTAGAAGTTGGTTTACCTGTCACATTAGAAGAAATGGGCATCACAGACGTAACTCCTGAAAAGATTATGGCTGTTGCTAAAGCTTCTGCTGTAGAAGGTGAATCCATTCATAACATGCCTTTCCCTGTAACTGCAGACGATGTATACGCTGCGATTATGGCTGCAGATGCGATGGGCCGTTATTATTTAGATTAATATTAATAGCAATACATTTCATTTCAACTCTTGTTCTTAGAGTGGTGCACAAAGGAGCTAACCGATTCTTATTTGGGTTTGCTCCTATTTCTATGCATTTCCCAGTAATTACTCGACTTCGAACTGTTCCCACTTTCTTTTTATTTTATAGCCTTATCTCTTGCTAATATTTACCCCTCATGATATTATCAATTTGTATGTAATTTTTTAATAATATAAATAAAAGGAAATGGTGAAAATATGATAAGTACAAGTAATATTACTCTACGTCTTGGTAAAAAAGCATTATTTGAAGAAGTAAGTATTAAATTTGCTCCTGGTAACTGTTATGGTTTAATCGGTGCAAATGGAGCTGGTAAATCCACATTTTTGAGAATTCTTTCAGGTCAGCTAGAACCAACGAATGGTGATGTTATTATTACTCCTGGCGAAAGACTTTCTTTCTTACAACAGGATCATTTTAAATATGATGAATTCTTAGTTCTTGATGCCGTTATCATGGGAAATAAAAGACTCTATGAAATCATGAAAGAAAAAGAATTAATTTATGCGAAAGAAGACTTTACAGAAGAAGATGGAATGAAAGCAAGTGAATTAGAAGGTGAATTCGCTACTATGAATGGTTGGGAAGCAGAATCTGATGCTGCTACTCTTCTGAATGGTCTTGGGATCGATACAGACATTCACTACAAAGTGATGGCTGACTTAACTGGTGCCGAGAAAGTCAAAGTTCTTCTTGCTCAAGCGTTATTTGGTAACCCAGATATCTTGTTACTCGATGAGCCTACGAACCATTTAGACTTAGATGCTATCGCATGGTTGGAAGAATTCTTAATCAACTTTGACAACACTGTAATCGTGGTATCTCATGATAGATACTTCTTAAATAAAGTATGTACCCAAATCGCTGATATCGATTATGGTAAGATTCAATTATACGCTGGTAATTATGATTTCTGGTATGAGTCAAGTCAATTAATCGTTCGTCAAATGAAGGAAGCAAATAAGAAGAAGGAAGAGAAAATCAAAGAATTACAAGACTTCATCTCTCGCTTTAGTGCAAATGCTTCGAAATCTAAGCAAGCTACTTCTCGTAAGAAAGCACTTGAGAAAATCGAATTAGACGACATTAGACCTTCTAGTAGAAAATACCCATACATCGACTTCCGTCCGTTCCGTGAAATTGGAAATGAAGTATTGACGGTTCAAGGTTTATCCAAAACAATCGATGGAGTGAAAGTACTAGATAACCTAGAATTTACAATCAACAAAGATGACAAAGTTGCTTTCGTTGGTGGTAACGAATTAGCTAAGACTGTATTATTTAAGATTCTAACTGGAGAAATGGAACCAGACGAAGGAACTTACAAATGGGGAATCACAACTTCTCAAGCTTATTTCCCAAAAGACAGCACAAAGGAATTTGATTGCGAATATACAATCGTTGATTGGTTAACACAATACTCCGAAGAGAAAGATGCCACATATGTACGTGGATTCTTAGGCAGAATGTTATTTGCTGGAGACGACGGAATCAAGAAAGTAAAAGTATTATCCGGCGGTGAAAAAGTTCGTTGCCTATTATCAAAAATGATGATTTCTGGCGCAAATGCACTAGTATTAGATGAGCCAACAGACCATTTAGATATGGAATCCATCACAGCTTTAAATAATGGATTAACAAAATTCCCTGGAGTACTACTCTTCGCTTCACGTGACCATCAAATCGTACAAACGACAGCAAACCGTATTATGGAACTCGTTCCTGGCGGAAAGTTAATCGATAAGATTACAACATATGATGAATATCTTGAAAGTGATGAAATGGCTAGAAAACGCCAGACTTATTCAATGAATGAAGAAGATAGAGACAACTAATCTCTAGATATAAGAACAAAATTATGGAGGCACTTACGCTGGTAATATTACCCGCTTAGGTGCCTCCAATTATATTTGGAAGTTATTTTCTATTCATTATGCCAAATACGACAGCTACGACTAACATGATTGCCATACCTCCAAGCATAGCCCCTTGATTCACAGTATATCCAGCTGACTTAGCAATTACCGCTCCAATCGGTGTTACAATATAAGGACATATAGCCATACCTACATTTTGTAGACATGTTGCAATAGAAACAGCCATACCTGAAGATTCTCCTGATACAGACGCAGCTGCTCCATTCATAATACATGGAATACACACTGACAAACAAAGTCCAAAGATAAAAGCACCAATATAAGACAATGCTAAGTTGGGCGCAAATACCATGATTAGATATGAGATAGCTCCCATAATGCACCCTGCAGTCAAAGTCATATTTTTGAAAAATGCTGCAAATTTCCCGAATACAAACCCCATTACTGCTCCACCTGCTGCAAAAATTGCTAGTGAATATCCTGCTGCTACTGAGTCACCTAATCCCATTTCTGTAATAATAGAAGATGCGGAGTTCGCATAAGTTTGACCTCCAGCCATAAATACTAAGAATGCTACACACCAGATCCACATCTTTGCAGTAGGCTCGAATTTTTGTTTTTCAGTACCTTCTGAAACAGGTTTTTTATATGGGAGTAAAAAGATTGCTCCCAGCAGAGAAACAAGGGCTATTAAATGTACTAGGAATGCTACATTCCACGAAATGCTACCTAGGTTTCCAGCTACTAGCGAGAAAATAATACAACCAACCATTTGGAAAGCGGCTACATTTCCCATGGTCTGATTTCTTTCAGCTTCATCATCAAAATTCTCTACTACTAATGCTGCACAAAGTGTCTGTACCATACCAACACCCACACCTATAATACAGCGCATCACTAAAATAGCGCTAAGGCTTGTTAAGAAATATGGCATTACTCCACCTACTAACCAACATAATACCCCTACTATCATCAATGTCTTTTTCGCCACTTTATCCATTAATTTTCCAGTAATAATTGTTACTGGAATTACGATTAAACAAGGAATAGAAATCATATAAGATACGATTGTGGTTGGCGCCACTTCTGGAAAAGCCGCCATAATATTTGCCAAGTTACTTGCTACTGCAATCGCACCCATCATCAATAAGGCACATGAGTAAATTCCCATTTTTATCATTGCATTACTTTTTGTCTGCATAATTATCCTCCGTCATAAAATGGGCGGTCATTTGGTACCGCCCATTTTCATTTTGATTTATATTCTAGATTTCGTTTGCTCTATAGTAACCATTTGTTACAGCATCGACTACACGTCCTGCTTTAATACAATCTCCTGCTTCGTATACAACTGGTGCTGTATTATAGAAGCTTTCTGCAACAGCTCTATTTGCTTTCATACCAGCTGCTAATAAAATGGTATCTGCTTCAAATAGTACTTCTCCATCTGCTGTTTCACAAAGCAATCCTTCTTCTGTTACTTCTTTTGCTTTTGTGCTAACGTGGATTTTAATATTATTGGTTCTCATAGCAACAATCATTGCATTCTTATGCATAAAATAAGCATCTTTTGCCCAATCATCTTGCATTTCAACGATAGTTACATCTTTGCCTAGGCCATCTAAATATAACGCACATTCTGTACCAACTAAACCACCGCCAAGAACGACTACTTTCTCACCAAGTGCTGGTGGTGTTTGATGTAGCGCTTCAAGTGTCACTACTTTTTTGCTATCAATCCCTTGTACTGGCGGAATAATTTGGCTCGCTCCTACAGCTACGATAATTGCATCTACATTCATAGCTTGTGCTTCTTCCGCTGTTAATTCTTTATTCAAATGTACTTGAATGTCAGATTTTTCAATACGGTTTGCTAACACTTTTACGAAATTATACATTTCTGATTTGAATGGAATATGTTGTTCTGATAGCAATTGTCCACCTAAATGAGCTTCTTTTTCATATAATGACACTTCGTGTCCTCTATCATAAGCTGTAAGTGCCGCTTCCATACCTCCTGGTCCTCCACCTACTACAATTACTTTCTTAGGTGTGGTTGGTTTCTTCGCAAATTTTTCTTCGAATTCATTTCCTACTTTTGGATTAAAAGCACAACAGAATGTTCTGTTTGTTAAGTAGTTATAGAAGCAAGTAAAGCAACGACAACATGTTACAATATCATCTTTGTTTCCTGAAAATGCTTTTTGTGGTAAATATGGATCTGCTAGTGACTGACGTGCGATTTCTACAATATCAGCTTTGCCAGACGCAATGATTTCTTCCATCATATCTACATCTACTAAACCACCGAGAGTTGCTACTGGTGTCTTTACATGTTTTTTTACTTCTGCTGCTAAATGTACGTTACATCCATTGTCTACAAACATCGATGGGTGGGTAATTCCAAATACATCTGGATTTTCGTGTACTCCAGCTGAAACGTGAATAATATCTACTTTCCCATCTACTGCTTTGGCAATTTCAATACCTGTTGCAATATCATATCCTTCTGGTGCAATATCTGATCCTGAGATTCTTAGTTCAATTGGGTAATTAGGTCCTACAGCTGCTCTAATTTTCTCAATAACTAAAAGCGTAAAACGCATACGATTTTCAATGCTTCCACCCCATTTATCTGTTCTATGATTCATAGATGGTGAAATAAATTGATGCAATAACCAGCCATGACCTGCATGTAATAAAATCATGTCAATTCCAGCTAATACACATAATTCTGCTGCTTTTCCAAATTGTTCTGCAACTTCGTAGATATCTTCGTCTGTCATTTGGCGAATTTCCATTCCATTCGCATTCACTCCTGCATCTGCACTCATTGCATATGCACCTGCTGCAGAGTGTGCTCTAGCATTAGCATATTTTCCACCATGAGTCAATTCCATTACAGCTTTACAGTTGTTTCTATGCATTGCTTTCGAGAATTCTTTTATTGATGGTAATGCCATTGGATCATATAATGTAATCTCTTTTGTGTGTGTTCTACCAAGTTCATGTACCACACCTAACCCAATACAGACACTTGCCAATCCACCACTTGCACGTTGCTCGTGAAATGCGATGTCTTCTTTTCTCATGTTCGATTCTGTGTCCATTTCAGGGTTTGACATAGGTGCTCCAAAGATTCTGTTCTTAAAAGTAACACCTGCAATTGTGATTGGTTTCGCTAGATTTGGGTAGTATTTGTTCTCCATGTTTCTTCTCCTTTTCGTTACATTGTTAAATGTTCTACAATCATTTTACAATAAAATACAATCTTGAAAAAGCAGAAAAAAAGGTGTATTATTACAACTATATAGTTGTATAAATTGTAAACAAATCGGAGGGTTGATTTTTATGACATTTAGACAAATGGAGCTGTTCTCAGCCGTATGCGAGTGCAAAAGTATTAATAAAGCATCTCAGATGTATCATGTCTCACAACAAGGTATTTCTAAAATGATTCATGAGCTAGAAGACGAATTAAATTGTAAACTTTTAATTCGAAGCAAGCAAGGCGTAACGCCAACACCTTATGGTGCATATTTCTTAATTGAATGTAATGCATTTCTGAGTAAAAAAGCACATATCTGTCAGAATATTTCCAAGGTAACCGACTTTCCAAAAGAAACACTTTATTTAGGTATGGCCTATGGTGTTATTTCTGCGCTTCCCCACAAACTGCTTTCTAATTTCGAAAAAGAATACCCACATTTAAGCATAGAATATAGTGATTCTCCCGACTATTATTTAGAACATTTATTATTAAAAGACGAATATGATTGTTGTGTATCAACCGGTGTAATAGATAGTGATAGACTCTATAGCGATTTATTGTTCCAAGAATCCGTTTATCTTTGTATCCCTAATACACACGAATTATTCAACAAGCCTGAAATCACGATGGACGATCTTACAACTTCTAGCTTTGCTATGTTTAGTACGCAATTTCATATTCGACATCATTTTGTTTCTGTCTGCAAAAGTCATGATTTCTCTCCAAACATAGAAATCTCCTCAAGTGACTTTAATTCACTCAAGGAGATTGCCATTCACAATAATTTAATTTTTATCATGCCAGGACATACCATCTATGCTGGCGAGAGCCGTGTCCGCTATTATAAGTTTCCATGTGATACATTTCTCTGGGAAGTGTATTATGTTCGTAAAAAAAGTAAGGAAATGACCGAAAGCATGCGATTGTTTTATACCTATTTATTAGAGTCATTACAGACTTCCCCACGGTAACTTATCGCCTTCACTGGACAGTTTATATAGCAATCACCACATTCATCACAACGATTTTTATTAATGCTATAAGTTCCGTTATGTTCTTCAATCGCCATGAAAGAACATTTCTTTTTACATAGTCCACAAGAGATACATTTACTTGTGTCGATATTCAAACCTTTATATTTTGCTTCATATGGGCATAAAAATCCTTGGTGAACATTGTCATAAAGTAAATACCTTCTTCATCATACGCTCTCAAATGCGCAATTCTTGATTCTGGTATTCCTTTCTCATCCACCGTTGTAAAAGACAAGCAACCGATTTTATCGAATTTCTCATAAATTTCTTGAATAGTCATATTATTTTCCTCCATGATCTATTGTTATTATAGAAAAGATGTCACTTCATCATTTTAAAATTTTATTTAATCGCCTCACTCTAAATGCCGTCACAAGATCTGTAATATCATTTACATTTTGCAAATTCACATTCATAAGCTCTTCTATCTTCTTTAATCGATAGCGTAATGTATTCTGATGAATTTGTAAAATGCTTGATGCAACATCTAAGTTACAATCATGTTGTAAATAACAATCTATTGTTTCAAAAAGATGGGATTGTGTCGATGCATCGTACTCTATGAGTGGCTGAAATAAAGTATTACAATATGTTTCAAAAAACTCTGGCTCATTTAATTCATATAACAAGCCATAAATTCCTAACATCTTATAAGAGCAAATGTTATCAGATGGATGGATTATCCCTATCATATCGAATGTGCGAAGTGCTTCTCGAAGGCTTTTCTGAATATGTTCCAGTCCTTCATATCCATTGCCTAAAGCAATTTTTACTTGCTGCTTTTCCTCCATTTCAAATGTATCATAAACCGACTTCATAACATTTATAGTTGGTTGATTCAAGATACTGTCAGGCAGAATACAAATCAGCACATTTTCCCAAATCGAATAAAGCTTCATATGACACTGTATCTGTAAATAAGTAATCACTTTATTATAGAATTGCAATTGTACATTAGTATCATCATATTTAATAAGAATAACTTGGTACGTCTCAAATATATTGACATTCATAAGATTAAGCACATATAACCAATCTAACAGTGCATAGTTTTTATTTTTAAAAAGAATAGAATCCACAATCCCCCTTATCATATTTTCATTAATATTATGCGATGATGTGGTAACCATAATCTTATTCATAATATTCCTCATGTCTTCTACGTTTTTAGAAATGATTAAGTTCATCTGTACGCAATCAAGAAAAGATGGAATTGCACGAATCTTCTTTGCAAAAATAATAACACCAGCACAATTTGAACTTCTCAATAAATTCAAGTCACTCATATCAATTGACAAATCCTCTACTAGAATAATTAACAAATCACTGGGCGTCAAATTACTTGGAATGCGAAATCCATCCGTGGATAAAACAAAATCAAAGGTGCGTGGAGCCTCCTTGTGAATATACAATGCATCTTTAAAATTATCAAATGCAGCAATATCAAAAAAATTAACATTCATAACATTCTCCTAACTTAATGTGTCTATTTGCTTTTACAATTCATGATAATTCTATATTACTACCACTTGTAGAAAAATACAAAGAAATATAATAATAGCAGTACAAAAATACAATCGCAGTTTGATTTTTATATAAAACCTTCTAAAATCAATGGAAATATGCATATTATCCAATTTTTCCCCTTGTAATATTATACAACTATGATAGTATAAAGCCAGATTTGGACAAAAGAAAGGAATGAACGAAAGGAATGAACGAAATGGAGAAACAAGGATTTTTAGAAAAGACATTTAAGTTAAAAGAAAAGGGTGGAACTGTTAATCGTGAATTGATTGCAGCTTTTACTACATTTGCAACAATGTCATATGTACTAGCAGTACAACCAAGTGCAATTATTGGATTTACAGAAGCAACATTTACAGATATTAACGGTTTGGTTCTTACGAAAGAAGCAGTTATGATTATGTGTGCATTGGTGTCAGGTCTTATTACTATATTAATGGGACTCTATGCGAATCTGCCATTTGCATTATCAACAGGAATGGGAACAAACTTTATGTTTGGTGCCATGATTCAAACAGGTGCTATCTCATTTGCGGGCGCCATGACAATCACCTTGGTTTCAGGGATTGTATTTGTGATATTAACCGCTTGTGGGGTGCGAGATTTAATTGTAACTATGATACCAAAAAATCTGAAAATTGGTATTGGAATATCAGTAGGATTCTATATTGCATATTTAGGGTTTAGTAATTCGGGAATCGGTTCATTCGTAAGTGGTATTTCTATGGGTGATTATGGTGATGTATCTATAATCTTAGCTTTAGTAGGATTATTCTTAATTGCTGCACTGGAAGTCAGAAAAGTACCAGGCGGAATCTTAATAGGAGTTTTAGTAGTTACAATATTAGGATTATTTGTTCCGACAGTAGATCAATCCTCAACCGTAACGAACATTCCAGTACTCGTAAGTGTACCTAACCTTAGTGATGTAGGAAATCTAGTATTTCAATTTGATTTCGCATCATTGCTTACATGGGCAGCAATTCCACTCATCTTTATCTCTTTCTGTGGTGATTTCTTCTGCACCCTTGGCACAATTCTAGGGGTTGCTGGAAGTGTAAATATGTTAGATGAAGATGGAAATCTTCCAGAAATCAACAAACCATTTATGGTAGATGCAATTGGAACAACCGTAGGTTCTGCATTTGGATGTACAACAATCACAACATTTGTAGAGTCTGCATCTGGTGTAGCTGCTGGAGCAAGAACAGGATTGTCATCTATCGTTGTAGGAATTTTGTTCTTAGCTTCCACTTTCTTTGCACCATTATTTACGAGTATTCCAAACTGTGCCACAGGACCAGCTTTAATTTACATCGGATTTATGATGATGGGAAGCTTCAAAGATCTTGATTTTTCAGACTACACAGAGTACTTTGGTGTATTCGTTATGATTATGTTTACTGCATTTGCAGGGGGACTCGCAGTTGGTATCTCAATGGGAATCTTAGCACATATCTTTATCAAAGTAGTAACAGGTCAAGGAAAAGACATTCATGTAGGAATGTATATTTTATCGATACCACTTATCTTCTACTTTGTTGCAAATGGATTGATGTAAGAATTCAGAAAGGAAAGTTATTATGCTTAAATTAGAACCTAGAAGTAAAGAGAAATTAATCGCTTGTGCAATGGGTAAAATACCCGCAGATATGTGTCTCACCAATGTACGATTAGTGAATGTCATAACTGGTGAAATCTACCCTGCGGATGTGTATGTATATGATAAATTTATTGCGCACGTGGAGAGCGAACAAGTAGGAGAAACTATCAATGCAAAAGAAATCATAGATGGGCAAGGCATGTATTTGACACCTGGATTTATTGATTCACACATTCACATTGAATCTTCTATGCTAACACCTCGAAACTTTGCAAAAGGTGTGATAAATCACGGAACTACTACTGTTATTACCGACCCTCATGAAATCGCAAATGTATTCGGAACAGAAGCTGTTCGTTATATGCATGAAGCTTCTGAAAATCTTCCAATGCGCCAACTCATTGACATTCCGTCTTGTGTACCATCCGTACCCGGACTTGAAAACTCAGGTGCAGAATTCGGAGCAGCTGAAATCCATGAATTGGCACAACTGGAACGCGTAGTAGGTCTTGCTGAAGTAATGGATTGCGTAGGGGTTATACATGGGGAAGCACGCATGATGAGTATTATTAGGGCAGCCCAAGAAGAAGGATTGTATCTGCAAGGCCATGCACCATTTCTATCAGGCCGCATGCTATCTGCTTATGCAATCGGTGGTGCCAGAACTTGTCATGAATCACGTACCGAAAAAGAATATCTAGAAAAATTGAGAGTTGGAATGCATGTTGACGTGCGTGAAAGTTCTATTGCACTTAATGCTCGTGAAGGTGTTCTAGGAACGCAAGGTATTAAATTCTTCGATAACTTCTGTTCATGTACAGATGATAGAGAATCTGATGATATTCTACATAAAGGACATTTAAATGTAACCGTTCGCAAGTTAATCGCATCAGGAATGGATCCACTTACGGCTATGAAATCCGCAACATATAATACCGCAAGACAGATTAAGATGGATAATTTAGGTGCCATTGCACCAGGTTTTATTGCCGATATGCTGTTAATGGATTCGTTAAGTGAATTACGACCATCAAAAGTATATTTCGAAGGAACTCTTGTTTCAGAAAATGGTTCATTAGTCGTACCAATTGCGGATGAAAAATTCGAAATAGAAACAAGAAATTCTGTAAAATTAGAGTCCCCTGACTTAGAGCAATTCATCTATGCTCCACCTGTTATTGCCGATGTAGCAACTGTTAATGTTATGGTATATGGCGATGTCAGCGCACACACCTATGTAAAAGCTGAAGAACTTCCAATCATTCATGGCAAATTAGATATCTCTCATGATAAAGACTTAAAATATGTAGTTGTGTTCAATCGACACGGAAAAGGAACAGTGGGGTATGGCATTATCCGCGGCTTCGGAACTACTAGAGGAGCTATTGCTTCTACTGTTTCCCATGATAGCCATAATCTAATTGTTGTGTATGACACTCCAGAAAATGGTAAACTTGCAGTAGATACCTTGATCCAACTAGGTGGCGGAATGGCAGTTATCGATGACGGTATTGTACGCAGTACACTTCCACTTCAAGTAGGTGGATTAATGTCTATTTCACAAGCAGAAGTTGTGGCTGAACAATCACAATCCATGAAAGAAGTGATGCATGATGTCGGACTTACAAATATGGACAATCCACTTCTTCGTATTGTAACTTGTGCCTTACCAGTAATCCCTGATTGTAAAATGAGTGATTTAGGCTTGGTCGATGTATTTCAAAAGAAATTAATTCCATTATATGTATAACCCTTCATTTAATTTAATCCTTAAACTTATTTTTACCTACTATTGATATACAGAAAAAATTACTTTAAATCAAGACTTTACATGCATAAAAAC
The DNA here is from genome assembly GCA_044425815.1 of Eubacteriales bacterium. Taxonomy (GTDB): domain Bacteria; phylum Bacillota; class Clostridia; order Lachnospirales; family Lachnospiraceae; genus CAUPWF01. The sequence continues at coordinate 12,158 of JAWXVA010000027.1, read as the reverse complement.
TAGCATAAAATCACCTGACACTCCATTCACGTAAGTAATGGAGTAGCAGGTGATTTTCAAATTTTATTTATGTTTATGGAACAGATGTAATCCCCTAGATTTCACCTAATTCTATAGCAATTTTCTTTACTCTTTCAAGGATTAACGCAACATCGTCTTCTGTAATTCCAGGATATGTCATCATACGAACACGAAGTCCATGTGAGCTAGGAACCCCTAATAACGCATTAATACCATGTTCTTTTAGCATTGCACCAAATTCATGAGTTGTCATTCCTAATGGTTCTGTATCAAATAGAACCATATTTGTTTGTGTTTCCTCTGGATTTACGCATTCTGGAAAAATCTCATATAAACCATTCGCTAAATCTTTAGCACATTTATGATTGTACGCAAAATTTTCTTTATAATTTTCTAGACCGAAGACTCCTGCCGCTGCCATGATACCTGCTTGACGTAAGCCTCCTCCTATAGCTTGCTTGCATTTCCGTGCAATATCAATAAATTCTTTATCGCCAAGAAGTACTGATCCAAATGGTGCTCCTATCCCTTTCGACAAACACATTTGAACACTATCTGCATATTTTGTAATTTCATATGGTTCTACTCCTAATGCAACAGAGGCATTTAAAAGTCGTGCACCATCTAGATGTAATTTCATATTATTGTTTTTACAGAAGGTATTTAATCGCTCCATTTCACTTAGCGGAACCGGTTGCCCACAACCTAACATATAAGTATTTTCAACCCATAATAATCGACTTGTTGTCATGTGTCCACTTTGTGGTTTTACCGCTGCCTCTAATGTTTCTTGATCAAGGTAACCCTCTCCTCCAGTAATAGGATTAATGGAAACGCCTGCTACAGTGGTAAGATTTCCCACTTCATACCAGTTTGAATGACTATGTTTATCAAGGATAACTTCGAATCCGAACCCTCCATACATGGCTTTGTGTGCCATGGTAGATACCAGATTTGCCATCGTTCCTGAGCAGCAGAATAAGCATGCTTCCTTTCTAGTCAATTCACACATTTTCTCTCCCAGAAGATTTACCGTTGGATCCTCTCCCCAAGAGTCATTTCCCACTGGCGCATTTGCCATAAATTCTCTCATCTCTTTTGTAGGTTCGGAACAAGTATCACTTCTTAATTCGATAATTTTCATTTTCTAATCTCCTAATGGTTTTATTACTTTTTATTCTCTTTTGTAAAATAGCATACTACAAGCATTACTACTGCTGAAACACCAACTCCGATGGCTGCAAAACTAACTGCTGTTTCAAATATAATTCCAAATACACACCCTGCTATTCCTGCAAACATTCCTGCACCAACACCAGCTGTTGTTACCATATTTTTCTTTCTTAAAATATGTGATAGGTAAATCGGACAGAATAAACATGCTGCTGATAAAGCATATGTATGTGTCAACCACGTTAAGGTATCTGTGAATATTAAGCACATAAGAACTGCTAACGTCATTAACAATGCGGAACTAACCCTAGATAATGTCAGTCTTTTCTTATCATCCATATCTGAAACAATCATAGGCGTAATATCACGTGTGATATTTACTACTGCTGTTTGAATCCCTGAACTCATAGTAGACATAATTGAAGCAAAGATAAATGCTGCAAACAATGCCATTAGGACTGGTGGTAATTGACCTAAGAACCAAGCAGTTGCTGTTGAATCTCCTAAATCAGGATTTACTGAACGTAACGATAACCCCATAAATACTACCCATAAAAATGCTACCATACTAATAGCTGCTGAGATTAATAAACTTTTGTTAACATTTTTAGGACTATCAGCTGCACACACACGTTGGAAATAAATTTGATTTGTCATACCGCCTGGGAATAATGCAAATACCCATAAAGATGCAGATACTAGACCTATATTATTTGTTAGAGATCCATTTACACTTAATAAATTAGGGTCTATTGCATTTAAATTTGCAACGATTGTTCCCCAACCACCACCAAGGCTAAATACTTCAACAAGTGAAATCACACACATTATAATAATGAAGAATGAAAAAATCGTATCTGTCCAAGCCACAGTTTTCAAACCAGCTGGTAAGATAAATAACATACTTACAATAGCAAAGAACAAACAAATCAAGTTGTAATTAATTCCTGTTATAGTAGCAAAAATCCCTCCAAATGCTGTAATATTTGATGTAACCCAACCAAAAGGCACAATCAAGGAGAAGAAAGCTGCAACAAGCTTCAATACTTTATTTTGATTTGTGTAATATCCTACTATATCTGGAATCGTTGTAAAGTTATTTTCTCTTAACCAAGGTCCTACAAAAACCATAAAACAAAATGGTAAACAAATCAGTACTCCGTATAAAAGAACACCAATACCATTGTTAAAAACATTTGTTACATGTGCAACTAAAAAACCGCCGCCCATCATACTTGCAAATTGTGTACCTATTGTGATATAAAGTGGCAAACTTCTGTCTGCTATTGCCCAACTCTCTTCCGTTACTTTTTTTCTAAACGTAACAATATAAGTCGGTATAAGTGTCGCTGCTACCATAATCAAGGTAGTAAAAATAATAAGCATTGCATTTTCTGTCATAAATAATTCCCCCTACGAATTTTAATTTTCAGTTTCTTTTTGCTTGTTTATAAACTTGATTTTTAGTATACTATTCCTTAAGTTATTGTTAATTTTATCACATATTTATTTTCTATTTTTTCCATAACGTATATATCACTTGTCCATTTTTCAGATAATTTATATTTAATTTTTTATTAACAGGAGGCTTCTATGGATAAAGTTAATTTTCATTTTCACGAAATTCATGCTCATCATAATAAGTATGCACACACCCATGATCACGCACACTTATTAATCCCTACTACAACTAATTTCACTGTTCACATGGATGGGATTCATTATAATTTAACCCCATACAAAATTCTTTTTGTAACTCCCAACAAACTCCATCATTGTTATGCATCCACAGATGTCATCATCATCAACATCCCTTCTTATATGATAAAACCAGATGACCTCTGTAAGCTCGAAGACTGTATTTATATGAGCGTTAATAAGGAAATCCTATCCATTATCAAGATTATTAAAAAAGAAATTTTAAACAACTACGAAAGTGACAGTTTAAAATATCTGTATTATTACATTTATGAAAAACTGGTAGCGAATACAAAGTTTCGCTCTATTGAATATATAAAGAATCATTTTGATGAAGATATTTCTTTAGTTACATTAGCTAATTTAGAGAACTATAACGTAAATTATTATACTGACTGGTTCAAAAAACAATTTGGATGTACTCCGACTCAATATATCCGTACTATACGAATAGAAAAAGCGATTAAATTACTTAATTGCACGAATCTACGTATTCTTGATATTGCGCTTCAAGTTGGTTATAGCAATAATGCATCATTTACAAAAGCTTTTAAACAATACACTGGGATTTCTCCTACGGACTATAAAACGAATTAAGCAAATAAAAAAACCGCCCCCCCAGTCGTTAGATTTTGGTCTAACTTTTGGGGGTCGGTTCATCTCTAGTGGGTTTCCTCCTTATCTTCCGTAATAGCAATCCAAGTAAATTTCTCTAATTTCTTTCATTAATGGATATCTTGGATTTGCGCCTGTGCACTGATCGTCAAATGCTTGCTCTACCATTTCATCTAATGATGCCAAGAATACGTTTTCTTCTATTCCATATTCCTTGATTGATTTCTTGATGTCTAATTTTTCTTTTAACTCTTCTACCTTTGCTAGCAAGCCTTCGAATACTTCTTGGTCGTTCTTTCCTTGTACTCCCGCAAATCTTCCACATTCTGCATATCTCTCTAGTACGTTTGGATATTGATATTGGGAGAATGTTGTCATCTTCGTCGGTGCTTCTACTGCATTATATTTCATAACTGCTGTTAATAATACTGCGTTTGCTACACCGTGTGGTAAGTGGTGGAATGCACCTAATTTATGAGCCATAGAGTGGTTCAGTCCTAAGAATGCATTGGCAAATGCCATACCTGCCATACAAGAAGCGTTTGCCATCTTCTCTCTTGCGATTGGATCATTTGCTCCATTTTCATATGCTGATGGCAAGTAATCAAATACGCCTTTGATTGCTTTTAATGCCATTCCATCTGTAAAATCACTTGCTAGTACCGATACATATGCTTCGATTGCATGTGTTAAAACATCGATTCCTGACGCACTTGTTAATCCTTTTGGTTGTGACATCATATTATCTGTATCAACAATTGCCATATTCGGCATCAATTGATAATCTGCAATCGGCCATTTTTTCCCTGTTTTTTCATCTGTAATAATAGCAAATGGTGTCACTTCTGAACCAGTCCCAGATGAAGTAGGTATTGCTACGAAATACGCCTTTTGACCCATGGTAGGGAATGTGTATACTCTCTTTCTGATGTCCATGAAATCCATAGCCATATCTTCGAAATTTGCTTCTGGATGCTCGTATAATACCCACATAATTTTCGCTGCATCCATTGCAGAACCACCGCCTAATGCAATAATAGTGTCTGGCTCAAATGCACTCATTTGTGCTGCACCTTTTCTTGCACTTTCTAGTGTCGGATCTGGTTGCACTTCAAAGAAACAAGTATGTTGAATACCCATCGCATCTAATTTTGCTTGAATCGCATCTACATATCCATTTTTATATAAGAATTCATCTGTTACGATAAATGCTTTCTTTTTCCCTAGAATTGTTCCTAATTCGTCAAGGGCTACTGGCATACACCCTTTCTTAAAGTATACTTTATCCGGTGTTCTAAACCACAACATATTTTCTCTCCTCTCAGCAACTGTCTTTACATTAATCAAATGTTTTACTCCTACGTTGTCTGATACAGAGTTTCCACCCCAAGATCCACAACCAAGTGTAAGGGAAGGTGCTAAACCAAAGTTATATAAATCTCCGATTCCACCGTGTGCTGATGGTGTATTGATTACGATTCTACACGCTTGCATTCTAGCTGAATGTTGTGCAATCTTTTCTGTTTGAGATGGATGAATGTATAAGGAAGCTGTATGTCCATGTCCCCCATCTTGTACTAATCTTTCTGTTTTAGCCAAAGCATCTTCAAATGTCTTTGCTTTATACATTGCCAATACTGGTGATAATTTTTCATGCGCAAATTCTTCTGTGAGTTCTACTGATTCCACTTCACCGATTAGAATCTTCGTTGCTTCAGGTACTTTTACTCCTGCTAATTCTGCAATCTTAAATGCAGATTGTCCAACAATTTTCGCATTCAATGCGCCATTTACAAGAATCGTTTTTCTTACCTTTTCTACTTCATCACCTTTTAAGAAGTAGCATCCTCGCTTTGCAAATTCTGCTTTCACTTCTTTATAAATACTCTCTAGTACTGTTACTGATTGTTCTGAAGCACATATCATACCATTGTCAAATGTCTTGGATACGATAATTGAGTTCACTGCCATTTGAATATCCGCAGTCTCATCTATTACAACTGGTGTATTTCCAGCCCCTACACCTAGTGCAGGTTTTCCAGATGAATATGCTGCTTTTACCATTCCAGGTCCACCTGTTGCTAAAATAGTGTCTGTTTCTTTCATTACTTGATTCGTTAATTCTAAAGAAGGTACATCTATCCATCCGATAATTCCTTCTGGAGCTCCAGCTTCTACCGCTGCATCTAGTACAATCTTAGCCGCTGCAATCGTACTGTTCTTAGCTCTAGGATGTGGGCTAATGATAATTGCATTTCTTGTTTTTAGACAAATTAACGTCTTGAAAATTGCTGTTGAAGTAGGGTTCGTCGTTGGAATAACTGCACCTATAATACCGATAGGATCCGCAATCTTTGTAATTCCATATGCTGCATCTCTTTCGATCACACCACATGTTTTCGTGTCTTTATATGCATTATAAATATATTCTGAAGCATAATGGTTCTTAATAATTTTATCTTCTACAATACCCATGCCTGTTTCTTCCACAGCCATTTTCGCTAACATAATACGTTGCTTATTCGCTGCCATCGCTGCTGCATAGAATATTTTATCTACTTGCTCTTGTGTATAAGTTGCAAACTCTTTTTGCGCTTCTCTCATCGCTGCTAGTTTTACTGTTAAGCTTTCTGTGTTATCAATAATTTCAGGGACAATATTTTTCTTCTTAGCCATTCTAATTATTCCTCCGTGAGTTGTTTTCTTTAATACAATTGCAAGTATAATATATCGTTAATTATTTGTCAATATATTATTGTTATATTTTTAACATTTTATTTTAGCATGTATCAGAGCGTTAATATCCAGTATTTTATGTACTTATATTAATAATTATACATTCATCTTGACTTTTACATATATTACCAGCTCATTTTATTCGTTAATTAATTATCATTATTTGAATCTTTTTCTGTTGTGACGACAAAAAGAAGGGGGTGTTGCGAAATAGGTGAGTAATCATCTATTTCGTACACTTCCTTTTTTGTCGCTATCTTGCCTATCCATTTCTAACTGTTTCGCACGAACCCGCTTCCGCTTCGTTGGAGTTGACAGCACTACTAAGGTGTCAAAGAACGCCACCTAAGGAGTGGCCACTCCAAAGAGTTCGTTTCGAAACAGTTAGAAATGGATAGGCTTTTTCAGCTTTCAACAAATGAATTTACACAAAAAATAGAGGCTAACTCATCAGAATTCGCCCCTATTATGATATAATAAGACTAGTTTTACCATTAGGTTTGGAAGGTTTAGTACCTGATCATACTACCATTGCAAGATTTCGAACAGGATTTTTAGCTGAAGCATGTGCAGATTTGTTTTATCAAGTAGTACGGAACTTAGCTAAGAATGACGAATTATCAAAAAAAACGATATTTGTTGATGGCACCAAGCTAGAAGCCTGTGCTAACAAGTCTGTATCTATTGATAAAAGTAGTAACGGTCATAACTATCCTAGGAAACCATTGCGTACATCATATCTGATTTTGTGTCGACTGCGGTGGATGAAAACAACTGTTTGAGCGTAAGCGAGTTTTGTTTTCGTCCACATAATAACGCGGAGACACAAAATAGATATGATAGCAGGTTTTGAGGATAGTTATGACCGTTACGGATGTTAATCAATAAATTCAGGCTAAACTGTTACCACTTCCTTTACATTTAACACATATTCTATTCTATTAACATTTACAATTCTAGTGCATCAGAGAATAACTTTACTACAGCATCTGCTGCTTCTTTCGTTGCCATTTCACTTGCTATACGTAGTAATGGTTCAGTGCCTGAAAATCTTGCAATCACCCATCCGCCATTATTGAAGTATACCTTACAACCATCCAAATACGAAATTCTATCCACTTCAAATGGAAATTCAGGTATGATTTTATCACTATAAATCTTGTCCATCAACATGGTCTTTTCATCATTATCTGCCAAGTGGAAACTTGCATCTCCTAGATAACAATCTCCGTATATTTCAGTAATTTCTCTATATAACTCTGATAATTTCATTCCAGTCACTGCGATGATTTCTGCTAATAAAGCTACGGCGTAGATTCCATCTTTTCCTAGAATATGCCCTTTCACCGTCAAACCTCCTGAACTTTCTCCACCTATAATCGCCCCTGTTTCTTCTAGCTTAGAGGAAATATGTTTAAATCCTACTGGAACCTCATAACAAGTTTCTCCAAAACTTTTCGCAACTCGGTCCAATAAGTGTGTTGTTGAATTATTGCGAACTACAGGTCCTTTCCACCCACGATACTTGAGTAAATAGTAATATAGTAATACTAGCAATTGGTTCGGGTTTATAAACCCTCCAAATTCGTCTATTACACCAATTCTATCTGCATCACCATCTGTAGCAACGCCCATGTCACATTTATTTTCTATTACAAATCTGCTAAGCGATCCTAATGTGTCTTCGTTTGGCGCAGGTAATCTTCCACCAAATAATGTATCATGTCTTTCATGTATTACTTCTAATTCACTTCTAGTCGCTGCGAGTATTGTTCGTATACTTGTTTGACTTACTCCAAACATAGGATCCAGTGCAATTTTCAGACGTGCCGCTTTAATCTTATCGACATCTACTAATCCTAATATACTATCTATGTATTCATTCTGTGGGTTAAACTCTTCAATCAAACCACATGCAATCGCCTTAGGGTACGCTAGACGCTTAATATCAGCAGCTGTAACTTGTGCTATGTATTTTTCTAAATTCGCTGTCACAACTTCATTTGCATCACGCCCACCTGCTGTAAACAATTTCACACCATTATATAATGCAGGATTATGGCTCGCAGTGATTGCCATTCCATAATGTAATTCCATCGTTTTTACAGTAAACATAATAAGAGGAGTCGGTGCTTCTCTATCAATTACTTTGGAAGCGATCCCATTTCCTGCAAATACTTCTGCCGCCCACTCTGCTGATTCTTTCGAGAGGAATCGTCTGTCATAGCCTATCACTATGAATTTATCCGCTTTATTTTCATCTTGCATCATACGTGCTACTGCAGTGCACAGAATACATAAATTTTCTTTTGTAAATTCATCACCTATGATGGCTCTCCATCCACCAGTACCAAATTTAATCATATTATGCCTCTTCTCCCATTGTAATTACCACTTCACAAGTTGCGCCTTTTTCTATTACTGGTATCTTCGCCATTTCTTTTCCATCTACAACGATTTTAGCAATACCTTTTTGTACTCTATCTGGATTGTTCACCTGAATATTATATGTTGCACCTCTAAACCTTCTTCTCATACTGAAGGATTCCCAAGAAGCTGGTATGCAAGGATCGATTTCTAGCGAATCATACCCTGGTTTTACTCCCATAATATACTGTGTTGCTGAGAAATATGACCATCCGCCAGAACCTGTCATAAATGGATGACACGCTCTTCCATGTAATTCATGAGCGTTTCCATAGATAAATTGACAATATGAATATGGTTCTGCATAACGAATTTCAATTTTATCATTTTGATTATATGGGCAAAGTGCCTCATAATAACGATGTGCTCGCTCTCCATTGCCCGACATGCATTCTGCCGCCCATGCCCATGGATTCGGATGTGAGAATACTGCTCCATTTTCTTTCACTCCAGGATATACACGAGTCACAAATCCAATATCTTCATTCGGTGTTTCAAATGGTGGTGCATTAAGAATCAAACCGTAATCTGTATACAGGTATTTATCAATCGAATCTAAGCATTTCTGAGCGCGTTCCCCTGTTGCCACTCCCGAGAGCACTGCCCAAGCATTACTTTCTAAATGAACTTGTCCTTCTGTATCTTCTGTTGTTCCTATTTTCTTACCATGTGCAGTAATGCCACGAATGTACCATTCTTTATCCCATAATTCACGTTCACACGCTTCTTTTACATCATCTCTCATTGCTTGGTATTTCTTAACATCTTCTGTTTTCCCTAAGTATTCTGCTAGTTCTACAAAATATCCAAGTGCCCAGTGATGTAAGAAGCTAACCATAGCACTTTCGCCGCCGCCTAAGTTAAGGCAATCATTCCAGTCTGCGCGAAGTCCTTTACAAATTCCACTTGCCCCTACTTGCTTTGCCGAAAAATCTAATATTGTCTTTAATCTATCATATATAGTATCTTCCCCTTTATCGCAATACGGAATCACCATGTCTAATAAATCAAACTCGCCTGTTTCTTTTACATAGTTCGCTACAGCAGTCACAAGCCACAACGCATCATCGGAACAAGCATCTTCTATTCCATGCACGATGCTACTCTTATCTGGTTCTGGTACAACTGTTGGAGATTTGAACGGTTTTTCATCACTTTCTTCAAACCAGCTTGGGCTAAACAAATGTAATCCATAGCCTTCGCTTGTAAGCGCTTGCATCAATTGTATAATTCTTGTCTTACACATGTTTGGTTCTGCATGTGGTATAGTCATAGCATCTTGAGCCGTATCTCTATAGCCAAGTCCTGTACGTCCTCCAACTTCTATAAATGAGGTGAATCTTGAAAATAGAACATTTACTTCACTTTGATACATCGTCCAAATATTAATCAGTGTATTTAATCCCTGATCTGGTGTTTGGATTTGCATTGCACCTAACTTATCTTCCCAAAATGCCGCCAATTTTTCTGCTTCACGATCAAACGCTTCAGCATTTGCATATTTTTCACGCATTGCGCGACCTGCTTCTAGCCCGCCTTCTCCTAGGACAACAAACAATCTAGTTTCTTCTCCTGCTGCTAGTTTTAATTTTTTATGCAATACTCCACAGTGATTCCCACTTGTTTGAAACGAATTAGATCCACAACCTCTTTCTACTGCAATCGGATTTGATTCTGTTCTATAAGACCCAATAAACGTATCTCGCGTACAGTCAAAACTATCTGGCTCAAACGATGCCGCAAGATATTGAAATCCTTTTTCTTCGTAATATAAATCATATTCAATGATACCATTCTCATAGCGACTTCCCGATGCATATAAACTCATTTGGAAGTTCTGGTTATCCATTGCAATATGATGGAATGACCATTCTACATATGTAAAAACGCTTAGGTTTCTTTCTTTACCATCATTATTTTTAAGAGATATATCCCACAATTCTACTGGTTCATCCATTGCCACCGATAATTTTTGTGTCGCAAAAATATCATTATAATCACATTCGTACTTGCTATATGACATTCCATGTCTACAAACATACTTTGCTTTTTCTAAATTTTTCCCTACTGGTTGCCATGAAATCGTCCAAAACTCTCCTGTATCATCATCTCGCACATACACATAATGACCTGGGAAATCCATCGGTACACCATTTGGTCTAAATCTTGTAATCCTGTGATATTCAGGTGTCTTGTATAGAAGATAACCTCCTGCTGTATGATTAAACACTCCATACATATCCTTTGTTCCAATATAATTTGTCCACGATGTTGGCAAATCCACACGATCAATTACATACTCTCGATTTTCATTATCAAAATATCCATGCTTCATAATTATCTCTCCTAACGTTTTATTTACTTAGTTGATACATTTTATTACATTTTCACATAATCACTTATTATTTCCTCATTCTTTAGGTTATTATACAACAAAACGGCTCACTTATTAATGACTAACTATGGTATATATTGTACATAATTGGTTATTTCACAATAAAAAAAGAAGCTATCATAATCCCTGGTAAATGAAAGGACCCGATAGCTTCAATCTTATAGTTTATGTATATTTTTGTTTATGTAACGATGCTCGATATGCATTCGCACTCACACCTACTTCTTTCTTGAATATTCTAGAAAAATGAGTAGAATCTGCATATCCAACCATATAACTAATATCACTAATTCTCAGACTTGCATCACCAAGAAGTTTCTTTGCATTGGTAATACGTACTTCATTGAGAACATCGTAAAAATTTTTGGATAAATGTTTGTTAAGCAATTTAGATAAATGCCACTGTGACACATGTGATTCTTCCGCCACTTCTACTAATGTTAATTTATTTTGATAATTTTCTTTGATGTAATCTACCGCTGTTCGAACAATAAAGCTATTTACATCATCTAATGATGATTTCCCAGAATTTGATACCTGTTCATTCTCGTTCATATTTAAATCTTTCGAACCAGTTAATTCTGCTAAGCGCTTAGTCATTTCTTCTAACACTTCATTGATTTCAGATACTTTCGACGGTTTCAATAAATACCTACACACCCCTAAGCGCATCGCTTCTTGAGCATAAGAAAAATCATTGTATCCTGATAATACTGTCACTTGCATCTTCGGAAATTCACTTCGAAGTCCAGCTAACATATGTAATCCACTCTGATCAGGCATATTAATATCTGTAAAAAGGATGTTGGGTTTATGCTCTTGTATTACTTTTGCACCCATCGCTGCATCATATGCTACTCCAACCACTTCACAATTATATTTTTCCCAATCAATGATCTTCTTCAATCCGTTAACTATAACTTCTTCATCATCTACTAATACTACTGTATACATTTACTCACCTCTAGTACTTATCATATCCTACTTCAACTAATACTGTCAAATATTATCTCTAACCTTTTACAGCTCCAACAGTCATCCCTTTGATAATGTTCTTTTGAAGTAAAATATATACAAAAATAACTGGTACAAC
>JAWXVA010000147.1:0-5008 GCA_044425815.1 Eubacteriales bacterium | reverse complement strand
CACGGAAAATTCAGTGTGTGTATTGCAATTTGTTCTTGGAGAGTTATAGCTATATGCTCCGTATTTTGCAAATTTAACTCTCGCCATTGTTCCATTTTTAGGCATTGAATAAAATGTGTTTCCTGTTATTGGTTGCCACTTAAATGAGTAACCCGCTGTTTTTACATCATTATTGTCAATATCCAGTGCTACATTTATAATTTCTTCTTTTACATCGGTTATCTTACCATTTAATGAAATTTTTGAAACATCATTATTTTCTATCAAACAATTTGTGAGTAATCCATCTTTTCCGATTTTATAAGAATAAATGAGTTCACCCTTAACAAATTCAGCACTTTGATAGTATACCCTATAAGTATCATTATTAAATGCTACTTCAAAACCTATAGGCAAAAACCGTCTATCTTTAAATGAAATAGATATGTAGTTTGATTTTTGTCTACCCTTTAATTCGCCACCATCGGAATAATATTTATCTGAAATTTCTTTTTCATATTTCTCTAAACATAATTCAACATTGCTACTTTTGGGTACACCATAATAAAACCTTGGCTCTGCTAACTCGCAATTTACAATAAGTGATTGCTCTTTGATACTAGCAATTCGCTTGATAAATTCCCAATCTGTTTCATTATATTGCAATAAAGGTTCACCAATTGGAGTGTTTGAAACTTCATTATATATACAAACAGCATTTTTTGTATTTGCCAAGATTTGAGACGTTACTGTATTATAGAACATATCAATATTTTGAAAAGAGCAACTCTTCTTTTCAAAATCTAATAATTTTGTAGCGCTTATAAGTTTTGCTGTAACCTTTACTAAATCATTTTCTTGCACTGCTATAATTTCTTTATAAATCCCTGAAAAAACAACCTTCGAAATTGACATATCTATTATATCACATTTTTTCTTAAAATATTGTATTTTTTCAATTATAGGCAAATCATTTTTAGAGATGAATCCAACAACAGTACATATAGCATGTTCATTTATGTTATTAATGAACTCAAAGTCTATAATTTTAATAAATGGAATTTCTCCTAATATATTTATATTTTGATTTAATAGTTTTTCATGCATCGTCACACCTTCTTTCCTATGGTTTTATATACTGCACCCACTTAACTACTGCTTGTCCACTATCTGTTAAAAAACCAGTTCTAAACACTTGATCATAACTACAGATGTCAGTGGCTCCATTTTTAGGGTCATAAATCTTAAGTTTCTCATTATGTGGGAAAATCACCAAAGAATGAGCTAATCCATTAAAGAAAATACAGTTTCCAATAATAGCATAACCTTGCTCTAAAACATTTTTTATTTCAATAAAATTATTAAATTCACATAAAGGTATTTCATCATCGTAATACCCAAACTCGCAAACTTCTATTTCTTTAGAGTTAATATCTCCTGACACTACATATTTTAATGCGCGCACTTTTGCACTATCATCTTCTGGCAAGTCACCATATATATTTTTCGTTTTGCTCTTTGCATTTTGTACTATCATGGATTGCCATACATCTATTGTAGGCAACCCATTGTCTATCCCCATACATCTTTCAGCTAAACCATTTTTAATATTTGATTTAATTCCAAAAGGATACTTTATATCATAATCAAAAGGTAATTCTAAGTTTTTTAATTTAGCGTAATGAAACCCAACTATTTTGGCAGATACAGCCCAACACCAATTTATGTGATTCTGTATATATGGTAGTGGTTTTTTATTTTTCGTCATATCAACACCTTAATCTGGAAATACTATAGTTTTGTCATCGGAATTAACTGTTATCTCATTAGAGCGATATGTATAATCATACTCGTAGAGCATATTAACTTTATAAAATCCATCATTCTCATCTATTTGTGTCAAATAAGAAAACATTGCTAGTTCTTCTTTTGTTAAGGTGTTAATGTTATCCTGCATGTAATCTTTAACTGCCAACAATGAAGATGACGGTACATAATAATCATCAACTGATGATGTATAATATTCATCATAAAACATTTGCTCATAAACTGACATTTCATCTTTTACAAAACCAGCATTTAAAAACTTTTCAATATGCCACTTATCTTTCATAGAAGAAAATACATACGTTAAAGCAGCGACTTGATCTTCTTCGAGAGTTTCTGAAGTCAATAGACTTTCAATTTTTTCAAAATTATATGCAGTTGGTGCGTTTCCATAACTTCTGTCGGTAACCATTTCATCTACATACTTTTGTGCATCTAAAGAAAGTTCAGTATTATTCAAATTATATGAATTTTCAAATGGCCCTAGGTCATTACTGCCATATACAGTTTCGTCACTTCCTTTTTCGTGAACCATACCTTCATCAATCTTCGGAGCATCATCATTAGGTGTTCCGGTTAGTTGTCCTTGCATAGGATATTGTTGACCAGAATTATATGGCTCGATGAGCCCTCCATAACCACAAACCAAGAATGATAGAGTAGTTGTACTTGGCTTGGCTTTTTTCGCCATCTCTTCATTTAATGAACTTCCTTTAAAGCTTTCGCTATCTGAGTTATCAACTATCTGAGTCCCAGTATATGTATCAAACCAAACATTACTTATAATACGTGGTTGGCATTTGTTTCCTTTCACAAATCCAAAAGGAGCGTTACCTGTCTTGTTTCCATTTGAATCTCTTTCCACATCTCTTTGAAAGCTAACTTCTTCTGTAGGAGGTAACGAATGTGCGTTGCACACACCAAAAAAAGTTATATTTTCATCTACTTTATTATTTTCAGCATGAATAAGTGGGTGTTCTCCGATATATACACCATGACATTTTGATAGATTTAGCTGTCTTGCATGTGTACCAGCACTGCATTTTAGTAGTGCACCTCTAACTAAATATTCAACTTTTTTGTTTTCAACATGTTTGTTTAAATAATCAATAATATCTTGTTCATTTTCATATTCATGCTCTTTATAATTATCTATATATTTTGATACATCATCAATTTTTGGTATTAATAAAGTGGCTCTATACATAGGGTTATTCAAAAACATATATGTCATAACCGCTGAACGCACCTTATTGTTTTCCATATAAAAAGATGTGTTGTCCGCTATTTGTGCCACTGCTTCTAGCAACAAATCAGATGAAGTAGGTTTACCCTCTTTAAATGTATTATCTTCGGTCAATGTTATTAACCAAGCGGGAAGTAAATGTTCCTTGCTTATGTCTTCAAATGCAGGGTCGACAAAACTTGCCCTAACTGAATCACTTGCAAATAGTGTACCTACAAGTGTGGCTGCATAGTGATTATATTTGTTGCCAGAATTTAAAATATCTATTCTGTCACTATATACTTCCATATCTCTAATAGTATAACCTGGACCATCTAAGTTATATACCTTGTCAATTTGCCCAAACATTTTATCAGGGCATAATGTTGCAGCATTAAATGCTAAATTCCCACCTAGAGAATGTCCTGTAAATGTTACAGAATCATACTTATCTCCGTGTGTATTTTCTATATATTCTAAATATTCTTGTGCGGCTTTCTGTTGCACTGTATCTAAGGAAAATGCCAATCCAACATCTGCCATTACCCAATCTAACAAAAATTGATTATTATGACTTTCACTTCCACGAAATGCAACTACCAAATGACGATCATTAGATATATATGCATGGGCTACAAAGCCATTAGAACTATTAGTGTCCCTTACATCTAGCAGACTATATTCGCTTAGCATGCTTCCTTCAGAGATTTCCTTATATATCTTTATTTCAGCTGCTAACATTGCGATATCTTCATTTTCGTTTTTCATATCTTCTTCGCATTGCTCTAGATTATATTCTTCATCTTTGCCTAAATTCTGTAATTTTTCCATCTCGTTTCTTAATTGTTGTAATGCATTATCGCCGTCTTCTCCGTTAAGCACTTTGCTTTGTGCTATTTCTACTCGCATATCAACACCATTTGTAAAGCTACCTGAAACAATATCTGAATACACAAATTCTGAAAAATATAGCGCTTCCAATTCTGTTATTGACATTTTCATTCCCCCTTGTTAGGTTCAATCCTACCTAAAACATCTGAACGTTCCGGCAAATATTCCCATTTGCTCAAAGCTTGTGGATAATCTTGCAAAACTTCGTATACAAATGAATCTTGTTCTTTATATAACTCTAAATATTTTTGCTCCCATGTATTATATTTTTCTTCTATTATATTCTGAGCTGTAAATTCCGAAAATGGATCTTGTGGGTTTTTATCCATTACTCCAAACAAAATATCAGAAAAGTGTAACCTCGTAAAATATAATATATCATCTTCTCCTATTAAATAGATATAAATATAAATATATGGATGATATATGTTCTTTTTTTCATCTCTCTGCTTTGTCATTAGTGCTTTGTCCTCTGAATCTTTTAAAAATTGTGCAAATTTTTCGTAAAATTCCATTTCTTGTTTTTCTTCTAACACTAAAACTATATCAGCACCATCTATAAAGGCTTCATTTCCATCAATCGAAATTTGTCTAGGCTCAATTTGATATTTAAAAGTATTTTCTTCTAAAAACCCTTCTAAATAATGCATAAATCTTACAGAAGCATATGAATTATCTGTGCGTATATACTCTCTTGCACCAAATGCATGCACTCCAGTAACTCTAGCTGTATATTCCCATGCTTGAAACTCAAACTCAGGGTTTGCATTCGGATATACCGTGTATCCTGTATAGTGTGATTCTCCACCTACTTCTATCATCGAAGTGACTGTAAATTCCTCGTCAAATCCTTCTTTTAGTAGTTGCTCCATTTCTTCTATTGTCGGTGGTGTTGGTGGTGGGTCAATGAATACACAACCTGATAAAAATGCACTTGCTAGTAATATTAATATAATTATTTTTTTCATTTTTCACTCATCACTCCACGACTCCCATTCATCACGTGCTTCGTTATATACCTGCTTAATCCAACTATTATATTGCAAATCTTCATCGTCTTCTTCAATCAAAAAGCTATTATTGCTA
>JAWXVA010000026.1:0-27049 GCA_044425815.1 Eubacteriales bacterium | reverse complement strand
TGTTCATGAGAGTAATCCTCCTTTAGTATTTAAGTTTTTTTGTCGAAACCATTATATCAAAGGATTTGTGATTACTCTCATTTTATTTTCTTATTCAACTGACAAAAACTTTACTCTATAGGTGTAAAAGTGATAAAAATACTGCAGGTTTTCGATAAAATGGATATTTTTGGGGAGAATTTACATTCGTCATAAGAAGGGGTGTTTGTTGACACTTGAAAATATCAATGCTATCCTAGTGAGAAATGTTGATGTTTTTATATAAAACTGACGCTTATTGGGAGGATGATTTATGGATCGTTACGTAATTACTGTAGCAAGAGGTTTTGGTAGTGGAGGAAAACAGATTGCGATGCAGTTAGCTAAAGAATTAGGGGTAGAGTGCTATGAACATAGAATTTTAGCATTAGCATCTATGTACAGTGGGTTCGATGAAAAAGAATTTATGGATCGAAACGAGCGTTTGAGTGGTTCGGTGATAATAGAAAAACTGGCATCCATTCCATCACTATTAGCAATTACGCCTGAACAAAAACGGTTTAAGGAACATCAATCAGAACATATGAAGTATTATAAGTTCCAAGAAGAAATTATTCGCAAGTTAGCGGAGACAGAATCTTGTGTAATAGTTGGGAAATGTGCAGATTATATATTGAGAGATATGAAAGATGTCAAGGTTATTAGCATCTATATCGATGCATCGCGTGAATTTTGTGTAGAAAGATTAAAAGCTCGCATGGGTGTGACAGAAAAAGAAGCCCATAAATTGATTGAAACGACAGACAAATATCGAGCAGATTACTACGAGTTCTATACGGGAGGTCATAAATGGAATTATCCTGGGAATTATGACTTGATGGTGAATAGCTCACGTGTTTCAGAGGTCGGCGATCTTTCGAATTGTATAACGGTTATAAAACATTACTTAAATCTAAAACTCGGAATTGAAGTATAATAAAGAGTAAATATAGATAGTTAAATACAAAATTATGAATAATGCTAGAGATACTTGACAAAATAATGTTTGAATGATAAAGTTATGAAAGATTGCAAAGGCGTGATTAGCGTTTTTTTGCAATCTTTTTTTGTTTTAAATATCAAGTATATGCAGAAATAAAGGTAGGGAGATTTTATGGAAAAAGAACTTTTGTTAGAGCTAAAGAATCTGACAGTAGAATTCCAAACATACGAGGGAAGAGTTAAGGCGGTCAATGATTTGTCTTACAATCTTCATGCGGGAGAGAAACTCGGAATTGTTGGAGAAAGTGGTAGTGGAAAGAGTGTTTCTTCCCTACAAATTATGAGACTGGTAGCAGAAACACCAGGGACAACAGTAGAAGGCTCTATTAAGTATGGAGAACAAGACATATTATCTATTTCGGAAAAAGAAATGCAGAAATTACGCGGAAATGAAATGTCTATGATTTTTCAAGAACCTATGACATCTTTAAATCCTATTATTACTTGTGGGAAACAAATTGCAGAAGTTTTACAAATACATAAAAATATCAGCAAAAAAGAAGCAATGCAAGGTGCAATTAAGATGATGGAGGAGGTAGGGATAGCGAATCCAGAGCAACGAGCTAGAGAGTATCCTCATCAGATGTCAGGAGGTATGCGTCAAAGAATTATGATTGCCATGGCATTGGCTTGTAATCCAAAGATTCTTATTGCAGATGAGCCTACGACAGCACTGGATGTAACAATTCAAGCACAAATTCTCGACTTAATGAGGAAATTGAATGAAGAATTTAATACAGCAATTATAATGATTACACATGATTTGGGAGTAGTAAGTGAATTGTGTGATAGAGTCATTGTTATGTATGCGGGTCATATTATGGAAGAAGCACTTGTGGATGATTTGTTTGAGAATCCATTACATCCTTATACGGTAGGGTTGTTAAGAGCCATTCCTAAGATAGAAAAGGAAAAACGAGAGTTATTGACAATACCAGGAACGGTACCAAATCCAACAGAGCACATGGATGGATGTAAGTTCTGTCCTAGATGTGATTGTACAATGGACATTTGTAGCAAGGAAGAACCACCGATGACTGAAGTGAATGGTAGAAAAGTAAGATGTTGGAAATATGTGAATAGTGAGGTCTAGTTCATGAGTGAGGCGAAAAGAACAATAATAGAAACACAAGATCTGAAAGTATATTTCAGAGGGAAAGATAAAAAGAGTCCTGTACGTGCAGTAGATGGCGTAAGTTTTGCTATTCATGAAGGCGAAACATTTGGAATCGTAGGAGAGTCTGGCTGCGGGAAAAGTACATTGGGAAGAGCAATGTTAAAATTACTTCCAATTACGGATGGAACGGTAGTTATGGACGGGAAAGATTTAGGGACAATCAATAAAAAGACTTTGAAGGACACAAGAAAAGATATGCAGATTATTTTTCAAGATCCTTCGGCATGTTTGAATCCAAGAAGAAACATCAAAGCAATCATTAGTGAACCATTTCAGATTCATGGAATTACGAATCAAGAACAGATTGATGAACGAATTCTAGAGTTGGTGGAATTAGTAGGGTTATCAGAATATCATTTAACTAGATTTCCGCATGAATTATCTGGAGGACAAAAACAACGTGTTGGAATAGCAAGAGCTTTAGCACTTAACCCTAAGTTTATCGTATGCGATGAAGCAGTATCAGCGCTTGATGTATCTGTGCAAGCACAAGTTCTTAATTTGCTAGATGAGCTACAAGAGAAGCTAGGACTTACATATATGTTTATTTCACATAATTTAAATGTTGTCCATCACATTAGTGATAGAGTAGGAGTAATGTATTTAGGAAGAATCGTAGAAATAGCAGATTCAAATGCACTATATGCGAAGCATTATCATCCTTATACAGAGGCATTGCTATCGGCGATTCCACAAGTAGATAAGAGCATGCAAAGAGAGAGGATTTTGCTTTCAGGAGATGTTCCAAGCCCTTCTTCACCACCATGTGGATGCCATTTCCATACAAGATGTACAAAATGTAGTGAAGAATGTATGGAGACAGTTCCGAAATTACAAGAAGTTGAGCCAGGTCACTATGTGGCTTGTCATTTGTATAATAAATAAAGAAATCAACACTATAAAAATGGTGATGATAAATAAACAAATTTTCTAGAGGAGGAAATAGTATGAAGAAAAGATTAGTAGCTATGTTAATGGTAACAGCGATGACACTATCGTTAGTAGCTTGTGGTGGAAGCAGTTCAACAACTACAGAAAGTGCTACAACAGAAAGCGGCGAAGAAACAACAGTAGTAGCAGATGGTGATAAAGACTTAATTATCGGTTGTGCAGTTGATATTATCACAAATGACCCAGGTAGAGCATATGAAATCTATGCAGGTACAGTAATCAATGCTTGCTATGATACATTATTCCGTTTTGAAAGTGATTCAGACGTACCACAAAATAACTTGGTAACATCATATGAGTTTTCAGAAGATGGATTAACATGCACGATGCAATTAGTAGAAAATGCTACATTTTCTAGTGGAAATGCATTGACATCAGCAGACGTTGCATTTAGTTTAATGAGACTTAAGAATTTACAAGATAACCCTTCATTTATCATGGATACAGTAGATAGTATCGATACAGATGGAGATTACACAGTAATTTTTAACTTAAACACAGCAGACTCAGCTTTGATTTCTAAACTTACATATGTAGCAACAGCTATCTTAGATAGTGCTGCAGTTATCGAGCTTGGCGGAACAGATGCAGATGATGCAGCTTCAGCAGATACAGCAACAACAGCATTAGATGCAGCATCATATGGTTCAGGTCCATACATTTTAGAATCATATACACCAGATGCAGAAATCGTACTTGTAAGAAATGAAAACTATTGGGGAGATACAGCACCATATGCAGATAGCTATACTATCCAAGTAATGGATGATGCAAATACTCAAATGATGGCAGTAGCACAAGGCGATATTGATATTGCTATGAACTTATCATTAGATACAATTGGCGAATTGGCAACAACAGAAGGTGTAACAATTGATAGCCAATCTACAATGACAATGGTATTTATGTACTTAAATATGAATGATGAATACGGCGCAGTTTCTGATCCATTAGTACAAGAAGCAATTCGTTTAGCAATTGATTACGAAGGAATTCTTACAATTGCAGGAGAAGGATCTATTACACCGGCTTCAGTAGTTCAAGTAGGATTTGATGGAAGTTTAGGTGAGTCAACAAGAGAAAGAGATGTAGAAGCAGCACTTGCATTAATGGAAGAAGCTGGATATGCAGATGGTCTTGAAATTGACTTCCCAGTTACAACATTATCAGCAGAAGGTATTCCATTAACAGATATCGCACAAAAATTAGCAGCAGACTTATCAGAAATTGGAATCACATTGAACCTTGAAACAATTGACTGGAATGGTGGATATTCAGATATGTACCGTGATGGAACAATGGGTGCTACAGTTATGTACTGGAGTCCTGACTACCAAGATGCTGTAAGCCAATTAGAATTTGCACCAGGTGGTATCGTTGCTTTACGTGCTGGTTGGACAGAAGATATGGCATCAGAATTAGCAGCATTAGCAGATGAAATCGCAATTGAAACAGATGCAACAACAAAAGCGGAATTATTAATTGAATTACAAGAAGGAATTGAAGAAGAAGGTCCATTTATTACATTATTCCAATGCCCTAAACACTTTGCTTATGCAACAGGTTTATCAGGAGTTAATTATTCAGATAGCTACCGCTTAGATTTAAGAGAAGTTACAGCAGAATAATTTACACGAATAAATAAGAAAAATAATTTGAAGTATATAAGATTAACTGCTCTTGCAGAATGATTATAAGGTGGTAAATATGGATATTGTAAAAATGATTTTAAAAAGGCTGTTATATCTTGTCATATTAATGATAGGGGTAGCAACTATAGTATTCGTTCTGACAAGGTTAGTTCCAGGAGATCCAGTAGCGGCCAATCTAAGTCAAAGGAATCTGAGTGATCCTGAGATTGTAGCAGCTTTTGAAGCGAAATGGGGTCTTGACCAGCCAGTTTGGAAACAATACTTGTTATATATGCAACAATTATTACAACTAGATTTGGGAACATCGATGAGAACATCACAGCTTGTTGTTGATGAAATTGCACGTTGCTTTCCTGCAACATTAGAATTAGCGATTTTTTCAATTATAATAGCATCGGTATTTGGAATTTTATTTGGCGTAGTTTCTGCTCTAAAAAGAAATTCTATCGTTGACCAAATCGTAAGAAGTATCTCGGTTGTGGGTGTTAGTATTCCAACCTTCTGGTTTGCACTGCTTCTATTATATTTCTTTTATTACAAACTGGGGATTTCACCAGGTACAGGAAGAATAAGTTCAAGACTTAGTGCACCAGCTACTGTAACAGGTATGTATGTTATAGATAGTCTTATAGAAGGAGATATGGCAAAAGCATTAGATTGCTTAAATCACTTGGTGTTACCGGGTATTTGTCTTGGATCCTTTACAATGGGGCTAATAGCTAGGACAACTCGTTCGAATATGTTAGATGTTATGTCTACAGACTATATCCGCACAGCAAAAGCAAAAGGTTTGCCAACAAGTGGCTTGATATGGAGACATGCAATAGGGAATGTTTTGATTCCTGTGTTGACCGTAATCGGATTAGGATTTGGTAACTTATTAGGCGGTACAGTATTAGTAGAACAAATTTTTACTTGGCCAGGATTAGGACAATTTGCGTATCAATCGGTTACGACATTGGATTCTCCAGGTATTATAGGATGTTCACTTGTAATTGCGTTGAATTATACAGTTATAAATATTGTTGTTGATATTCTATATGGAGTTATCGACCCGAAAGTGAGGTTGAGCTAATGGTCAAGTCATTTAAACGTTTATTAAAATCTAATATATTATTTACATTAGGCCTTATAATTTGTACACTTTGGATTTTGGCAGCTATATTTGCTCCATATATTGCACCTTATGATCCATTGGCACAAGATTTACTTGTGAAATTGGAAGGACCATCGTTTGCACATATTTTCGGAACAGATAGTTTGGGTAGAGATGTCTTTAGCCGTGTATTGTACGGTGGTAGATTATCTATAACAGCAGGGGTATTAGCAGTGGTATTATCATGTGCTATCGGTAGTATCTACGGTGCAGTTGCTGGATATGTAGGTGGACTTCTAGATGATGTAATGATGAGATTATCGGAATTAATCATTGCTTTCCCTACAATTATACTAGCGATTGTTATTACTTCGGTACTTGGAACAAGCATGATGAATACCATGATTGCATTGGTTATTGTAGGATGGCCTAGTTATGCAAGACTTATGCGAAGCGTAGTTATTACGGTAAAAGAACAAGAGTATATAACGGCAGCGGAAGCATTAGGAGCATCTAAGTTCCGAATTCTATTTAAAGAAGTTATACCTAATAGTTTTACATCTGTTTTGGTTATGGCTACAACAGGATTTGGTAATCAAATTTTACTATTTGCGACATTGAGTTTCTTAGGACTCGGTGTATCACCACCGACTCCAGAATGGGGAATGATGGTATCAGATGGAGTGGATTATTTTAACAAATTCTGGATTGCAGGCTTCCCAGGACTTGCTATCTTCACAATGGCAATGGGAGCGAACTTCATTGGAGACGGCTTACGAGATATTTTAGATCCGAAATTAAATAAAAAATTATAAGAACAGATTTAACTTATATAAAAGAAATCAGGGTGTACGGATTGATGAAAATCAATCTGTGCACCCTGATTTTCTTAGTAAATACGCCAAAGTTAGGTGCTTCCTATTGGAGAAGTGGTTGCCATTCGATAGGAGTAATGTTACACTAATGGGGTAAAATAAAGGAAATAAATGAGTGAATAAGGAAGTGATTAGATGGCAGAGAAAGTAAGAACAGTATATGTAGTCGGACATAAGAATCCAGACACGGATTCCATTTGTTCTGCAATAGCATATGCAAATCTAAAAACATTAATAACAGGACAAGAACATAAGGCGAAAAGAGCAGGACAGATTAATGAGGAAACTCAGTATGTTTTGAGAAGATTTGGCGCTACATTACCATCCCTATTATCTACGGTTGCGACACAAGTACAAGATTTAGATATTAATAGATTAGAAGGTATCACTAGCAATGCATCAATTAAAGAAGCATGGGAACTTATGAAAGAAAATAATATGAAGACTATGCCTATTACAAGAGATGGAATATTGGAAGGGTTGATTAGTACAGGAGATATTACAGCATCTTACATGGATGTTTATGATAGTCATATATTGGCAAATGCTAGAACACAGTATAGAAATATAATTAGAACATTGGAAGGCAATATAGTTGCAGGAAACGAACATAGTTATTTTTTAAATGGTAAAGTAGTAATAGCAGCATCTAGTCCAGAGAAAATGGAAGAGTTTATAGAAAAAGATGACTTGGTCATTTTGGGCAATCGATATGAAATGCAACTATGTGCCATAGAGCTTGGAGTGCGTTGTATCATTTTGTGTCAAGATGCGCCAGTAAGTAAGACGATTTTTAGAATGGCGGAAGAAAAAAGTATCGTGATTATACAGACACCTCATGATGTTTTTACTGTAGCTAGATTGATTAATCAAAGTATACCTGTAAAATATTTTATGAGTAATGGTGATTTAACATCATTTTCCATGAATGAATTTGTAAATGATATTAAAGATATTATGGCTAAGAAGCGCTATCGTGATTTTCCGGTTTTGGATAAAAAAGGTAGATATGTGGGATTGATTTCACGTAGACGTTTGATGGATGTAAGTAAAAAACAAGTGATTTTAGTGGATCATAATGAAAAATCACAAGCGGTAAATGGGATTGAAGAGGCAGAGGTGCTAGAAATCATCGACCACCATAGACTAGGCACAATGGAGACTATTGGACCTGTATACTTTAGGAATCAACCAGTAGGATGTACAGCGACTATTATTACAGAGATGTATAAAGAAGCGGGGATTAAAATAGATAAAATGTTGGCGGGACTTTTGTGTTCGGCAATACTATCAGATACACTAATGTTTCGATCACCAACTTGTACACCTATGGATCAAAAAGCGGCAGAAAAACTTGCCAAGATAGCGGAAGTAGATATTGCGAATTTGGCGGATGAGATGTTCCATGCAGGAAGCAATATGAGAAATAAAACACCAAAAGAAATTTGTTTCCAAGATTTCAAAAAATTTGAAGTAGGAGGAACAAGATTTGGAGTTGGGCAGATTAGCTTGATGAACCAGATTGAACTTGAGGAAATAAGAGAAAAGATTTCAGATTATCTCAATATCGCAAGAGTAGATCAAGATTTGCATATGGTGTTTTTTATGTTGACTAATATTTTTGAAGAATATACAGAATTGTTATGCTGTGGAGAAGGTGCAAAAGAACAAATAATAGAAGCGTTTGATTTACCAGAAGATACAGATGATATTGTATTAAGAGGAGTGGTGTCGCGTAAGAAACAATTGATACCTAATTTTGTGATTTCATTACAACAATAAAAGGAGTATAAGATGTCGAAACAAGAATGGAAACCTGGAAATATGATATATCCATTGCCAGCAGTGATGGTGAGTGTGGGGAATCAAACAGAAAGCAATATTATCACGATTGGATGGACGGGAACGATATGCACGAATCCAGCAATGGTATATATATCAGTTCGTCCCGAGAGATATTCCTATAAATTGTTACAAGAAACTGGAGAGTTCGTGATTAATCTAACGACAAAGGATTTGGCAAAAGCAACAGACTACTGTGGAGTGAAATCAGGACGAGATGTAGATAAATGGGGGGATATGCACCTTACCAAAAGTAAAGCGAAAAAGTTGAAATATGTACCTATTATCGAAGAATGTCCAGTAAATATTGAATGTGAAGTCGTAGAAGTAAAAGAATTAGGTTCTCATCATATGTTTATTGCTAATGTTGTATCTGTTCAGGTGAGCGAGAAGTTAATGAATGAAAACGGTAAATTTGAATTGAATAAATCGGGGCTTATTGCTTATTCACATGGAGAGTATCTATCGATAGGAGAGTCGCTAGGAACGTTCGGATACAGTGTAAAGAAAAAGTAAGACAATGAAAATAATAAAAAGTTTGTTATATAAAAATAGCGGAGAATTCAGATGAGTTCACCGCTATTTTTTCATATTTTGTCTTTGTTAAGATTTATTGAGGTTTGTAGATTTATAGATTTTTGAGTTTAAGTCTAAAACTTCGTTTTAATAAAATAACACAAGATGCTACAGATTGCTATTTCAGCAATAGGAAAAGCATACCATACCATATCTAAACCGCCTACTTTCGCTAGAACAAGTGCACAAGGGAGTAAAATAAATAATTGACGTGCTATAGATACAATTAGACTATATACGGCAACTCCAAGAGCTTGAAACATTGCAGAAGTTACAATACAAAATCCAGCGAAAACAAAACAGTAACTAATGGTACAGAGTGCCACTTCGCCGATGGCTAACATTTCATCAGATGCTTCAAACATCAATAAAAGTTTATCAGGAACTAATTGGAATACTAGCATACCGATAAACATAACACCTGCAGCGAAGAAGCATGCTAACTTGTAAGCTTCCATAATTCGTTGTTTGTTCTTAGCACCATAGTTATATCCGACAATAGAAATTAAACCATTTGTTAATCCGAATATTGGCATGAAAATAAAACTTTGCAATTTGAAATATACTCCGAACACAGCAGTAGCAGTAGTAGAAAACATTAGAAGAATAGCATTCATACCTAGTACCATAATAGAGCCTACAGATTGCATGATAATGGATGGAAAACCGATTTGATAGATGGAGATAATAGCTTTCTTATTTGGGCGAAATCCTTTGAGGCTAATATTAACTTCTTTGGTATATTTTGTTATGAATATATAACCTAGTAGTGCTCCGCACATTTGTCCTATGACAGTTGCAATCGCAGCACCAGCAACTTCTAGTCTTGGAAATCCAAATAATCCAAAGATTAAGATTGGGTCTAAGATGATGTTAATGATAGCACCGGTTCCTTGCATGATCATATTAAAGATAGTTTTCCCGGTAGATTGCACGATTCTTTCAAATGTAATCTGATAGAATACCCCAATGGAACAAATGCATATAATCGACATGTATTGATATCCGTAGTCTATGATTGTTTGATTGTCTGTCTGTAATGAAAAGAAAGTCTCTGAGAAAAAGATACCGATACAGGCGAACACAATGAAATTGAGAAACGATAATAATAAACCGTGTTTTGCAATAGAACTAGCAAGTTCGTTCTTTTTGGCGCCAAGATATCTTGAAATCAATGCGTTAATACCAACTCCAGTACCCACTGACAAAGCGATAATTAAATTTTGTATTGGAAATGTTAACGAAACTGCTGTTAATGCATCTTCACCAAGCTTTGATACGAAGATGCTATCAATGATATTATAAAGTGCTTGAACTAGCATAGAAACAATCATTGGTAAAGAGATGGCGATTAATAATTTGGGTATGGGCATAGCACCCATTTTATTTTCTTTTGTAGTATTGTTTGACATAATGTCCTCCTTCAGAAATCTTCGAGAATTATACCACCTAGTAATTTATATTGCAATGAAAAGCATATAAATATCAAGAGAGATGAGAGTAGAATGGAGGAATCGTGTATGAAATTCCAAAGAATATTTTTCGTTACTGTGGCAATAGTATTTATAGTAGCATTACAAGATATTATTGAAATAGAAGATACTGTACTTACAAACAATTCATTATCGAGTACTTCTGTTTCAAGTACTTCTGTATTAAATGATGTCGATACAGATGGTCATGTGCAAAATTTAGAAACGAAGAAAATAGCATTAACATTTGATGATGGACCAAGCGACATGGATGGTGGAACAGAATATTTACTAGATGGATTGTTAGAAAGAGGTGTCAAGGCAACTTTTTTTGTGCTTGGTGAAAGGGCAGAAGTAAATCCGATTATTATGAGTAGAATCGTAGATGAGGGGCACTTGATAGGGAATCATACGTATAGCCACATAGACTTGTCGATTTTGACAAAAGAGCAACTATTGCAAGAATTAGAAAAGACGAATGAAATCGTTAAAGAACTTACTGGAGTTACGATAGAATATATGCGCCCACCTTATGGTGCTTGGGACAAGGAGCAAGAAGAGTGGATTGATATGATTCCAGTACTTTGGACAATCGATTCATTGGATTGGGCTACGAATAATGTAGAAGAAATTGTAAATAAAGTAGTGACTGAGGCAGAAGAAAATGATATTATTTTAATGCATGATTGTTATAAATCTTCATCAGAAGCAGCGTTTCAAATTATAGATATTTTACAGAACCAAGGGTTTGAATTTGTAACAGTGGAAGAATTGCTTATAGATTAGAATACAAACATAAATGGAATACAGGACAGGTGATTAAAGAATGGCAAATGAATATTCAAGAACAGAGTTACTCTTAGGAGTTGAGGGATTAGAAAAATTAAAAGGCGCGAAAGTGATGGTTTTGGGAGTTGGAGGAGTAGGATCCCATTGCATAGAGGCATTAGCGAGAAGCGGAGTAGGAAATCTAATACTCGTGGATAATGATGTGGTATCACTTACAAATATTAATCGGCAGTCGATTGCGTATCACAGTACAATCGGTCAATTTAAGACACAAGTAATGAAGGAAAGAATCAAAGATATTTGCCCAGAAATCGTGGTGGAAACAAAAGAGATATTTGTATTGCCTGAGAATTTAGAGAAAGTTATTACGTCGGATATTGATTATATTGTAGATGCAATAGATACAGTTACTGCAAAATTGGCAATTGTGGAGCTCGCAAAAAAGAAAGGCATATCGTTGATTTCAAGTATGGGAACGGGGAATAAGCTACATCCCGAATTATTTGAAATAACTGATATTTCTAAAACGTCTATGTGCCCGCTTTGTAAGGTGATGAGAAAAGAATTGAAGGCACGTGGGATTTATCAGTTAAAAGTATTGTATTCCAAAGAAAAACCAATTGATATAAATGGGAAAGAAACTGGAGAAGACAAAGGGAAAAGAAGAGCTTTACCAGGTAGTATATCATTTACACCACCTGTTGCAGGTTTACTGATTGCAGGAGAGGTTATACGAAATATAGTAGGATGCGTGTAACCTAATAGGATAGATAATTAAGAGAAGAGGATACGTATGGATTTGTTTGATTATGCTAGAGAGAATACGAAGAAAAAAGAGTCGCCACTTGCGGCAAGACTTCGCCCAACTACATTAGATGAGGTGGTTGGACAGTCCCATATCATTGGGAAAGATAAATTGCTATACAGAGCGATACAGGCAGATAAATTGAGCTCTATTATTTTCTACGGACCGCCTGGGACTGGGAAGACGACACTTGCAAAAGTAATAGCGAATACAACAAGTGCGAATTTTTGTCAGATTAATGCTACAATTGCTGGGAAAAAAGACATGGAAGAAGTGGTGAAAGAAGCAAAAAACAACCTGGGGATGTACCAGCAAAAAACAATTTTGTTTGTAGACGAAATCCACAGGTTTAATAAGGGACAGCAAGATTATTTGCTTCCATTTGTGGAAGATGGAACATTGATTCTAATAGGGGCTACAACAGAGAATCCATATTTTGAAGTGAATAGTGCGTTGATTTCAAGATCTAATATATTTGAATTGAATGCATTGAGCAAAGAAGAAATAAAAACACTCCTACAACGTGCAATCTCTGACGAAGTAAAAGGTATGGGAAATTATAATGCTGTAATAGAGGAAGAAGCATTAGAATTTCTAGCTGATATTTCGGGCGGAGATGCAAGAAATGCATTAAATGCAATTGAATTAGGTGTGGTAACAACGCCTCGTAGTGAAGATGGAATGATACATATTACATTAGAAGTGGCATCGGCATGTATACAAAAACGAGTGGTTCGTTACGATAAGTCTGGAGATAATCATTACGATACAATTTCAGCTTTTATTAAGAGTATGCGAGGTTCTGATCCAGATGCAGCGGTGTTTTACCTAGCGAAGATGCTCTACGCTGGTGAAGATATTAAGTTTATCGCGCGAAGAATCATGATTTGTGCTTCAGAAGATGTAGGAAATGCAGATCCAAATGCCTTGATGGTAGCAGTCTCTGCATCCCAAGCAGTCGAAAGAATCGGAATGCCAGAAGCTCGGATTATCTTGTCTCAAGCTGTAACTTATGTAGCGTGCGCACCGAAAAGTAATGCTTCCTATGTGGCGATTAATGAGGCGATGCACTGTGTGAAAAGTCATAAAACAACGGTGCCAAGCCATTTGCAGGATGCGCATTATAAGGGGACGGCGAAGCTAGGACATGGAATAGGATATCACTATGCGCATGATTATCCAAATCATTATGTAAAACAGCAATACTTGCCAAATGAAATAAAAGATGCGACATTCTATCAGCCTACTCAAAATGGATATGAGAAACAGATAAAAGCGCATCTAGATTATATAAAATCCTATGAAAATTAAAGAAAATCAAAATAAGAATGAATGATGACTACAGGAGGTGTTCCATGATAAGTGCGAATACTTCCTGATTTTTTTTGACCCAGTTATTTGCAATCGATTCAGCCACTGTTTCAGTCGGAACAGATATAGTTAAATCAATCATGTCAAAATTGTTTTCTTTGATTTGTAAATGAACGGAATATTCCTGGTTAGTATTGCGATAATAATCCGCTACGACATCAGTATCGTTACGAAGGTCATATTTTTTCTCTGCTAAATAAGTGTCAATATCTTCACGAATAGCAGGAGAAATATCTTGGTAGAAAAAGTCGATAGTTTCCTTTCCTTCTTCGGTTAGATGATAGATAGTCCGTTGATAAGTTGTTTCTACTCGAATGAGGTTGGATTCTAAGGATTCTGATAACACTTTTTGGACAGTAAAGTAATTCGTGTATTCACGTTCCAAAATGAACTCGGAAACTTGGGAATTCGTAAGTGGAAAATTCACTCGATCCAACATATATAGGATGATGAGTTTGTAAAGTGTAAGAACTTCAGACATATTAATACGCTCCTTCCGATTGATAAGTTTTTCCTTGCCAAATATCTGCTTCTTTTAAATGTTTTGTAATACTATTTAAAACGTGTCTTTTATTTGTGGTCCATAGAGGCGCAATTAAAAGGTCTTTGGAACCATCGCCTGTAATTCGGTGTACGACGATATCAGGTCGCAATTCCGAAATACAAACTCCAAGAAGTTCTAAGAATTCTGGGAGCGAAGGAATCCAAAAAGGATTTGCTTCATAATAATTAGCTAAATCTGTATGTTTTAAAACATGAAGTAACTGCAATTTGATGCCTTGAATGTTTAATGTGTTTAAATAATGAATTGTATTAATAATACCAGTTTTTTCTTCGGAAGGTAACCCCATAATTGTATGGACGATAACAGAAATGTTGCGTTGGTTCAATGCATGCACTGCTTCTTCAAAGATAGGAAGGTCATAACCTCTGCGAATAAAATCGGAACTATCCTTAGAAGCAGTTTGTAGGCCGAGTTCTATCCAGACAGGCGTTACTTTATTAATGGAATCTAATAAATCTAGAATTTCATTAGAGAGACAATCAGGTCTTGTGGCAATAGAAAGAATTTTAACAGCAGGATCTTCTAATGCTTCCATATATATCTTTTTTAAATATTCGATACTTCCATATGTATTTGTAAAGGCTTGGAAATATGCGATAAATGAGGTGGCAGCAGTTTTTGATTGTAGTTGCACTTTCCCTTTATGTAGCTGCTTGCTAATCGAGTCAGTGTTCTTGCCAGCGAATTCTCCAGAACCTCCTTCGCTACAAAAGATACATCCACGTGTATCGAGTGTTCCATCGCGATTAGGGCAAGTCATAGATCCGCTTATTGCTATTTTATATAATTTTTCATGATAGGTTTCTTTTAAATAATAATCAAGTGAATAATAACGATGATTTCCCCAATGTGTCATGGATATGATACCTACCTTTTCTATAATTAAGATTTGTTGATATAATCTTGCGAGCGCTAATATCATATCATTCTTAAGAATTGAAATCAACTGAAAAAAAGTTCTTTCTATTTCAAATATAATCGTGTATAATGTTAGAATCTAAGAAGATCAATTCAGATCAGAGATTCCCCTATGTAGATTTAAAGTGAAAGGATAGAACGATGAGAAAAAAATATGAATCGTTATCATTAGCGACTTTGAAAGACTTAGCAAAAACGCGTGGTATCAAAGGTACTTCCACGATGAAGAAGTCAGAGGTAGTTGAGGCGATGTTACAAGAAGATGAAAAAGACTCAGTGAAGAAGGACGAAGGACAGAACCCTTCGCAGAGCATAAGTGAGGATAAAACGATAGAGAAGAAAAATGAAGTGATAGATAAGAAGAATGAAGCGAAAGAAACAAATAAAAGTGAGTTATCCGATTTAGAAAAACTAGATAGTGGGGTAGTGGCTTCTGGGATTCTAGAGGTACTACAGGATGGTTATGGATTTATAAGATGTGCAAATTATTTACCGGGAGAAAATGATATTTACGTATCCCCAGCACAGATTAGAAGATTTAATCTGAAAACTGGAGATATCATTCAAGGAAATACTCGTATCAAAACACAGTCAGAGAAATTTAGCGCATTACTATATGTAACAGCGATTAATGGAATTAAACCTGGTGATGCAGCTAGAAGAAGTAACTTCGAAGATATGACACCTATATTTCCGAATGAAAGACTTCGTTTAGAGGGCATGAGCAATAGTACGGCTATGAGAATCGTAGACTTGCTTTCACCGATAGGTAAGGGCCAACGTGGTATGATCGTATCACCACCGAAAGCAGGGAAGACTACATTGCTCAAAGAAGTGGCACAATCGGTTCGAAAGAGCAATCCAGAGATGCATTTATTGATTCTATTGATTGATGAGAGACCAGAAGAGGTTACAGATATTAAGGAAGCGATTGAAGGGGAAAACGTAGAAGTGATCTATTCTACATTTGATGAATTACCAGAGCATCATAAACGCGTATCAGAGATGGTGATTGAGAGAGCTAAGAGATTAGTAGAGCATAAAAAAGACGTTATGATTCTATTGGACAGTATTACGAGATTGGCTAGAGCCTATAACTTAACAGTTCCGCCAAGTGGTAGAACATTATCAGGTGGTTTGGACCCAGCAGCACTTCATATGCCAAAGCGTTTCTTCGGAGCAGCTCGAAATATGCGTGAGGGAGGAAGCCTTACAATATTAGCTACAGCATTAGTTGATACAGGGAGCAAGATGGATGATGTAGTATACGAAGAATTCAAAGGTACTGGAAATATGGAACTTGTATTAGATAGAAAATTACAAGAACGTAGAGTGTTCCCAGCTATCGATATCCCGAAATCAGGAACTAGAAGAGAAGATTTGTTGCTTAGTAGAGAAGAGCAAGAAGCAGTATATATTATTAGAAAAGGGTTGAATGGAATGAAAGCAGATGATGCGGTGGACAACCTACTTAATATGTTTGCGAGAACGAAAAATAACCAAGAATTAGTGCAATATGTAAGAAAACAAAAATTTATATAAAACACTTGTAATTCATAGATTATTATGATATGATTAATGAGCTGTTTAAGAGACAATTCGTTGTGAGGACGAAGCTCTTCACGAAATAAAAATAAAGAGGTGAAAATCATGAGAGAAGGAATCCATCCAGATTACCATCAAGCAACTGTGACTTGTAACTGTGGAAATGAATTCGTTACTGGTTCAACAAACAAAAGTATTCACGTTGAGATCTGTTCAAAATGTCATCCATTTTATACAGGACAACAAAAAGCTAACCAAGCTCGCGGACGTGTTGATAAGTTTAACAAGAAATACGGTATGTAATAATTACAGAGATTTTAAGAGACCTCGTGGCAGCAGTCACGAGGTTTTTTCTTCATAGAACTTAGATAGACCTAGGGTTAAAAATATAGAATGAGTAGAAATAAAGAGAAGACTAGAATTAGAGATAGGGTTAACTGAGACATAATTATAGAGATGGGAGAATGATATGAAATCATCGAATATTGGCGGACAGGCTGTGCTAGAAGGTGTGATGATGCGCAGTGGCGATAAATATGCTGTTGCCGTGAGAAAACCAGATAAAGAAATTGAAGTGATGGAAGATACATATACAAGCGTGATTAAATGGGAAGGGTTGACGAAGACCCCATTTATTAGAGGTGTATTTAATTTTGTAGATTCAATGGTATTGGGGATTAAAACGTTGAATTTTTCTGCAAGTTTCTACGAAGAAGAGGAAGAAAAGCCATTGACAGAAAAAGAAGCAGCGAAAAAAGAAAAGTTGGATCAAATATTGACTACGGGAACTATGATTATTTCTTTTATTATAGCGATTGGTATGTTTATGGTACTCCCTTATTTTTTAGTGGAGTTAATAGATAAATGGATACCTAATACATTTTTAATGGCAGTGATAGAAGGTGTGATTCGCATCGGCATATTTATCGGATATATATTATTGGTATCACAGATGGAAGATATTCGTAGAACATTTATGTATCATGGTGCAGAACACAAGTGTATTAATTGCATTGAACATGGGTTACCACTAACAGTGGAGAATGTTAGAAATAGCTCCAAAGAGCATAAAAGATGCGGTACAAGTTTTATTTTCTTCGTATTATTAATAAGTATCATTTGCTTATTTTTTATTCAAGTAGAAACGTTTTGGATGCGTATCCTTGTGCGAATAGCTTTATTACCTATTATAGCAGGGATTTCTTACGAATTAATCAAATGGGCAGGAAGAAGTGAGAATATTTGTATTACTATGTTAAGTAAGCCTGGACTTTGGATGCAAGCATTAACAACAAAAGAACCAGAAGATGATATGATTGAAGTGGCGATAGCATCAGTAGAGGCAGTGTTTGATTGGAAAGCATATATTGAGGAGTTGGAACATGACGCTTAAAGGTGCTTGGGAGTACGGTAGAAATCAATTGTTAGAGATGGATGTTACAGAAGCGAGTTTAGATGCATGGTATCTTTTAGAATTTGTAACACATATAAGTAGAGCGTCTTATTTTGGAAATCCAGATAAATCTATTACGGAAGAAGAATGGAGTTGTTTTCAGCAGTTGATAGCTGAGAGAATGACGAGAAAACCATTGCAACATATCACTGGTATCCAAGAATTTATGGGGTTGGTATTCGAAGTAAATGAACATGTCTTGATTCCAAGACAAGATACAGAGGTTTTAGTGGAGACGGCATTAGACTATATTCCAAGAGAGTGTACAGATATGACAGGTGCTTTTAAAGAAGTGAAAAACAAAGTATCGGTGTTAGATATGTGCACGGGGTCAGGGTGTATTTTGATTAGTCTCATGCGTATGAGGAATAATGTGGATGGTGCGGGTGTAGATGTTTCGCCAGAAGCACTTCATGTTGCGAAAAGAAATGGCGAACTGAACGAAGTGAAGCCAACATGGATAGAAAGTGACTTATTCGAAAATGTTAGAGGTGAATTTGATATGATTATTTCGAATCCACCATATATACGGAGTAGTATCATAGAAGAATTAGAACAAGAAGTCAAAAGCTTTGATCCTATGCTAGCGCTAGATGGCAAAGAGGATGGTCTCTATTTTTATAGAGAAATCATAGGGAAATCAATCGAATACCTCAAACCGCAAGGAATGTTGTTATTTGAAATAGGGCACGATCAAGGTGAAGAAGTTTCGAATTATATGATAGAAAAAGGCTTTTGTGAAGTTACTATAAAAAAGGACTTAGCGGGACTTGACCGAGTTGTGTATGGTCATGTACAATAGATAAGATAATGTAAATTAATGGAGGAACAACATGTTTGATAAATTAGAGGTGCTATTGATTCGTTTTGAAGAAGTTTTGGGAGAATTGCAAGAACCTACTGTAGTTAGTAACCAAGATCGCTTCCGTAGACTGATGAAAGAGCAAAATGATCTGACACCGATAGTAGAAGCGTATAGAGAGTACAAAGATTGTAAACAGACGATTGAAGATAGCCTAGAGATGTTAAGCGAAGAATCAGATGAAGACATGAAAGAGATGTTGAAAGAAGAGTTGAATGATTCGAAGAAACGCGTAGAAGAATTAGAAGAAGTGATGAAGATTTTACTACTACCAAAGGACCCAAATGATGACAAGAACGTTATTGTTGAGATTCGTGGTGGAGCAGGTGGAGATGAAGCGGCATTGTTTGCAGCAGAGATTTATCGCATGTACCAGCATTATGCAGAAAGTAATCGTTGGAAGGTTGAGATGATTTCTTTAAATGAGAATGGAATTGGTGGGTTCAAAGAATGTGTGTTTATGATTAATGGTCAAGGGGCATATTCGAAACTTAAATATGAGAGTGGTGTACATCGTGTGCAACGTGTACCAGAGACAGAATCAGGCGGTAGAATACATACCTCTACTATCACAGTGGCAATCATGCCAGAAGCGGAAGAGGTAGACGTATTTTTAGATATGAATGATTGCAAGTTCGATGTATTCCGTGCATCTGGAAATGGGGGACAGTGCGTTAATACAACTGACTCAGCGGTGCGTCTAACACATATGCCTACTGGGATTGTAATTTCTTGTCAAGACGAGAAATCCCAATTGAAGAATAAAGATAAAGCATTAAAAGTGTTGCGCGCAAGATTATATGAATTAGAATGTGCAAAACAACATGATGCGGAGTCTGAGGCAAGACGAAGTCAAGTAGGAACAGGAGATCGCTCAGAGAAGATAAGAACATATAACTTCCCACAAGGGCGTGTGACAGATCACAGAATTAAGCTTACACTTCACAAGTTAGATGCTATTATGAATGGGGATATAACAGAGGTGATTGATAGTTTGATCGCAGCAGACCAAGCAGCAAAATTAGCGAATATGAATCAAGAACAATAAGTGGTTGAATGGGTATGAAATAGAAGAATAATCTGTTTCATGCCTATTTTTTAAAAAGATATAATAGTAATAATTACTATTATTGACAAGTGCATTGATTACATGCTATAATAAGAATTATATTAATCAATTAAAATTAGGAGGGCAAGTTATGGAATTGAAAGGAACAAAAACAGAAGCGAATTTACAAGCAGCATTTGCAGGGGAATCACAAGCAAGAAATAAGTATACTTATTTTGCATCAGTAGCAAAGAAAGAAGGATATCAGCAAATATCAGCTATTTTTGAAGAAACAGCAAATAATGAGAAAGAGCATGCAAAGATGTGGTTCAAGGCATTAGATGAATTAGGTGATACAAAAACGAATCTTGCGGGAGCAGCGGCAGGAGAGAACTATGAGTGGGTAGATATGTATGATACTTTTGCGAAAGAAGCAGAAGAAGAAGGATTCACTACGCTAGCAGCTCAATTTAGAGCGGTAGCAGCTATTGAAAAGGCACATGAAGAAAGATATTTAGCATTACTTAAGAATGTGGAAATGCAATCAGTATTTGAAAAAAGTGAAGAAATCATGTGGGAATGCCGTAATTGTGGACATCTTGTAATTGGTAAAAAAGCACCAGATATGTGTCCGGTATGTGCACATCCACAAAGTTATTTCGAAGTGAGAAAAGAAAATTATTAAGAAATTAAAATTATAAAGTAGTGCAAGAGAACAATAGGTATGACAAAATATCTAAAAATTCTATATTAAAGGTAGTAGAATAGATATAAAGTGTGGTATATTATATACGGTTATATTTTAAAGTGATAAAGTGAGTGAGGAATCAAGATGAAGAAATTAAAAGAGATGATTAGTTATTATAAACCATACAAATTTTTGTTTTACAGTGATTTAATATTTGCAATTGTGGGTGCAAGCGTTACGCTTGCACTTCCTCTAATTGTGCGTTATATAACGAGTACAGTTATTAATTATGACTTAGCATTAGCACAAGAGGCTATTATGAACCTTGGAATATTAATGCTTATATTGGTTATAGTAGAATTGATATGTAATTATTATATTGCATATTACGGACATATAATGGGCGCTAAGATAGAAGCAGATATGCGTGCTCAATTATTTGGACATTATCAGAAGTTATCATTTACATTTTACGATGACCAGAAAGTGGGACACCTTTTATCACGGGTGACGACAGATTTATTTGATATCAGTGAATTATTGCACCACGGACCAGAAGATGTGCTGATTTCAGCAATTAAAATAGTGGGTTCGTTCCTTATTTTATTGTGTGTAGATGTAAAATTAGCGCTTGTTGCATTTGCATTTGTACCAGTGATGGCTATATATGCAGGGATACTAAACAAACGTATGACATCGGCATTTAGACAAAATAGAGCAAAAATTGCAGATATTAATAGCCAAATCGAAGATAGCTTATCGGGAATTAGAGTCGTAAAATCATTTGCCAATGAAGAAATAGAGATGGGAAAATTTGAACAGGGAAACAAGAACTTCTTAAAAGCAAAAAAAAGAAGTTATTTATATATGGGGGTATATCATTCGGGAATGAATGCGTTGTCTACGATGATTACTGTAGTAGTTTTAGTAGTAGGGTTTGGATTTATTACTGAGGGTACATTAATGGTAGTGGATTTAATTACGTTTTTGTTATACATTAATAATTTTATTGAACCAGTTAAAAAATTAGTGAACTTTACAGAGCAGTTCCAAAATGGATATTCTGGATATTCCAGATTCCGAGAAATTATGGAAATTGCACCAGATATTGAAGATAAAGAAGATGCTATAAAGGTAGAAAAATTCGATGGAGATATTGTGTTTGATCAAGTTGCATTCCGATACAATAATCAACAAGAAAGTGTCCTTTGTAATATTGACTTAGATGTCAAAGCAGGTGAATACATGGCATTGGTAGGACCTTCTGGAGCGGGGAAAACTACACTTTGCAGTTTGATTACTAGATTCTATGAAGTGACGGATGGAGTTATCAAGATAGATGGAATGGATATTAGAGACATTACCTTAGAAAGTCTACGAAATAATATAGGGATAGTACAACAAGACGTCTATTTATTTGCTGGTACTATTCTTGAAAATATAAGATATGGAAAGCCAGATGCAACAGATGAAGAAGTGGTAGAAGCAGCGATGCGGGCGAATGCACATGACTTTATTATGGGACTACAAGATGGATATCATACAGATATTGGACAGCGTGGAGTGAAATTATCAGGGGGACAAAAGCAAAGACTTTCGATTGCTCGAGTATTTCTGAAGAATCCTCCGATTTTGATATTTGATGAAGCAACATCGGCACTAGATAATGAGAGTGAATTAGTGGTACAACAATCGCTAGAAAGCTTAGCGAAAAACCGTACTACCTTTGTGATCGCTCATAGATTATCTACAATACGAAATGCTGGTCGTATCATTGTTTTGACAGACGAAGGTATTGCAGAAGAGGGAACACACGAGGAGCTTATTGAGAAGCATGGTGTATACAACGGACTCTATCAAGTACAATTCAAGTAGAAACGAGATAGAAAAGCGAGATATCAATAAATAATGAAAAGAGAACAACATGGCAGTATATGAATTTAAACGTCCTCAAATAGAGGATAAAGAAATAATTAATCAAGCATTTAAGGCGCATTGTAGTAGGAGTTGTGAAAGAACATTTGTCAATGTATTCTTATGGGCGCGCTATTATGGTGTGGAATATGCAGTTGTAGAAAACACAGTTGTGTTTAAATCAGATTATGAGGGATTGGCATTTACCTATCCAGCTGGCGAGGAAACGGATGTGAAGCGGGCAGTGAGTGCGTTGGAGCTATATAGCAAAGAACAAGGACAACCATTTATGTTATACAATGTGACAGAGTACATGTTTGAACAATTAGAACAGTGGTATCCAGGAAGATTTACGATTGAATATAATCGTGATATAGCGGATTACGTTTACGAATGCGAGAAACTAACGACACTATCAGGAAAAAAATTACATGCAAAACGAAATCACATTAATAAGTTCAAAGCTACCTATGAAGATTGGAGCTATGAAACACTAAGTGAAGAAAATATTGAAGAATGTTTCCAAATGGCACTCAAATGGCGAGAGCTTAACGGATGTGAAGATGATGAAGATAAGGTGAATGAAATGTGCGTAACCTTAAATGCGCTTCGCTTGTATAAGGAATTAGAGCTCAAGGGAGGCATCTTAAAAGTAAATGGTGAGGTGGTTGCATTTACAGTAGGTGAACCTATATGTGGGGATACCTTTGTGGTGCATATAGAAAAAGCATTTGCAGATATCCAAGGGGCATATCCGATGATTAATCAGCAGTTCGTAGAACATGAATGTCAGGAATACACTTATATCAATCGAGAAGAAGATACAGGTGCGGAAGGACTAAGAAAAGCAAAATTATCTTATAGACCAGCGTTTCTAGTAGAAAAAGGATTAGTTAAAATAAAAGAATAAACAAGGGCTGAGAGGGGAAAGAGTATGGTATCTAAGAAAATGGAAAATATGGTAGCAAATGGTTCGGCGATTAGAGCAATGTTTGAAGAAGGAAATCGTTTGATTCAATTATATGGAGCTGAAAACGTATACGATTTTAGTTTGGGAAATCCAAATGTGGCGGCACCAGCAGCAGTAAAAGATGCATTAGTAGATATTTTGGAAAATGAAGATGTAGTTAAATTACATGGATATACAAATAATGCGGGATATGAAGATGTACGAACAATTGTGGCAGAATCGATTAATAAAAAGTTTGATACAGGATTTGATGCACATAATATCATTATGACAGTAGGTGCAGCAGGTGGATTAAATGTGATTCTTAAGACATTATTGAATCCAGGGGATGAAGTGATTGTATTTGCTCCATTTTTTGGCGAATATAGAAATTATGTAAGCAACTTCGATGGGGTGCTCGTTGAAGTTTCTCCTAATACAGTAGATTTTCAACCGAAATTGGATGAGTTCGAGACAAAAATCACAGCAAAAACAAAAGCCGTAATTGTAAATACTCCTAATAATCCAACAGGAGTTGTATATTCAGAAGCTACAATTAAGAAATTAGCTACAATTATGGAAGAAAAATCGAAAGAATATGGAATAGATATTTATATGATTTCAGATGAACCATATCGTGAATTAGCATACGATGGCGTAGAAGTTCCGTATTTGACGAAATACTACAATAATACGATTGTTGGCTATTCTTATAGTAAATCATTATCACTTCCAGGCGAACGAATTGGGTACTTAGTTATTCCAACACAAGCTGCGGATAGTGAATTGGTGATTGAGGCTGCAACGGTAGCGAATCGTATCTTGGGATTTGTAAATGCACCGACATTACAACAAAAATTAGTGGCAAA
This sequence comes from Eubacteriales bacterium, assembly GCA_044425815.1. Classification (GTDB taxonomy): domain Bacteria; phylum Bacillota; class Clostridia; order Lachnospirales; family Lachnospiraceae; genus CAUPWF01. The sequence continues at coordinate 2,612 of JAWXVA010000026.1, read as the reverse complement.
ATGTATTGATGAAAAAACAGATGTTACATACTACAATCGAAATAGAGAAACGTTATACAATGGATTGACAGAACTAGGATTTGAGTGTATTAAACCAGAAGGTGCATTCTACCTTTTTGTTAAATCACCAGTAGAAAACGAATTAGAATTCGTTGCAGCAGCGAAAAAACATAATGTTTTATTGGTAGCAGGTCGTGGATTTGGATGCCCAGGTTACATGAGAATGGCATATTGTGTATCTTATGAAACGATTGTAAATTCATTACCTAAATTCAAAGAATTGGCAAAAGAATTTCAATTAATCTAATTCATAAACCGCAGTAAATAAGAGAACAATGCGACAGCTAGAGGAGAGGACTATGAATCCGAAATTATTAGAAAATATTCGACAAGTGGTGCCATATGTACCAGGAGAGCAACCACAGAACAAAGTAGTGAAATTAAATACAAATGAGAATCCATATCCACCAGCTAAAGCAGTGGAAGATGTACTTGGTAGTATAGATGTAGAGCGATTCCGTTTGTATCCAGATCCGTCTTGCGCAGACCTTGTGGAGAGCTTGGCGAAATTTTATAATGTGGACCCAAATCAAGTGTTCGTTGGAGTAGGGTCTGATGATGTTATTGCTATGAGCTTTTTGACATTTTTTAATTCGGATAAACCCATCCTATTCCCAGACATTACGTATTCATTTTATGAGGTTTGGGCGAATTTGTATGGGATTCCGTATGAATGCAAACAATTAGATGAGAGTTTTCGTATGAACAAAGAGGATTATTATGGCGAGAATGGCGGTATTATTTTTCCGAATCCCAATGCACCAACGGCAGTATACGAAGAATTACCTTTTATCGAAGATGTTTTAATACATAACCCGGATGTGATTGTAATTGTGGATGAAGCTTATATCGATTTTGCGGGAGCTTCTGCAATGGAATTAATTGATAAATATGAGAATTTAGTCGTAACACAAACCTTTTCAAAAGCAAGATCAATGGCGGGAATGCGTATAGGATACGCCATAAGTAATCCGAATCTAATCGCATATTTGAATGCTGCAAAACATTCGTTTAATTCCTATACCCTGAATCAAGTATCATTAGCATGTGGGGTGGCAGCTGTAGAAGATAGAGCGTATTTTGAAGAAACAGTACAGAAAATCATAGATACAAGAGAATGGGCGAAAGAGGAGCTTTTGAAACTAGGTTTTGAATTTCCGAACTCGAGTGCAAATTTCATCTTTGCGAAACATCCAAGTTATGATGCGAAAGAGTTGTTTGAAGCATTGAAGAGAGAAAATATTTATGTGCGTCATTGGAATAAGGAAAGAATTAGCCAATATCTTCGCATTACAATAGGGACGAGAGAAGAGATGGAACAACTATTTGATTTTTTGAAGAAATATATTGCGAAATAATTAGGAAACAAGTATGATGAAACACAGTGACAAAATAAGCAGTGACGAAATAAGAGTAAAGCAAGAGGTGTAAAGTGAATAACAATATCAAACATATTATTTATGGGGCAATCATAGGAATTGCAAATATTATTCCAGGAGTATCTGGCGGAACCATGGCAGTGATTTTGAATGTCTATGACAAATTAATCAAAAGTGTATCTAATTGGAGAAAAGATTTTGTGAATTCTATGAAATTTCTGATACCAATCGGATTAGGAGCAGGAATCGGAATTTTGTTGTTTTCAAAAATTATCGAATATTGCTTGGCAAATTTTAGCGTGGCGACAAATCTTGTGTTCATTGGATTGATTGTTGGATCTATACCTATGATTCTTAGGAAAACGAGAGAACAGAAAATGGGAATAAGTGAGGTCCTATCGTTATTAGTTTGCCTAGCGCTTATGCTATATATGGGATTTGCAAATCCAGATGATAGTGCGAATCAGGTGATTACAACTTTGAGCGTAGCAAGCTTTCTGAAGATATTTGCAGTGTCTTTTATCTCGGCAGGAGCAATGATTATACCAGGTGTATCAGGATCTTTTGTGATGTTATTATTAGGGATGTACACAACAGTCTTAACTGCAATTTCGAATTTGAATATTATGATTCTAATACCGGTATGCCTAGGATGTGGAGTCGGAATCTTGGTATGTGCAAAAATTATTGATGTATTATTTACTAAGTTTCCACAACAGACTTATAGTGGGATTCTAGGGTTGATGATCGGATCGTTATTTGTAATATTCCCAGCATTTACATTGAATATTGAATTTGTAATAGGTGCAATATTAGCTGTAGTATTTGCAATCGTGGCATATATGTTTTCAAAAAATTAAGCGATTAGTAGAAATAGCAATCGGAAGATAGATAAAATTATCTGTTTCCGATTGCTATTATTATTTCTACAAAAGCGAAGAAGGTGTAAGAGATATTTAAAATATAAATTATTTGTTCTCTAAATTTTCTAAGTATTCAAGGTAACGAATATAATCAAGAACCTTGCTTTTATTTACAAGTGAAAGTGCAGAACAACGTTGTGACAAAGTGATACGTAATTGTTTATTTCGTTCATTGTGACGTTGCAACAATTCATTGTCTTGTGGTCCACCATTTAGAAGATAGTCAATGGATACACTGAATATTTCTGCT
>JAWXVA010000003.1:0-82353 GCA_044425815.1 Eubacteriales bacterium | reverse complement strand
TAAATAAATTGAAAGTAATAAAACGAATTATGTATGGTCGTTGCAGCTTTGGATTGTTAAAAGCAAAGTTACTACGGCTTGAAAAAACGCGCAAAATCAACTAACATTGGAAAGAACCAAAATTGGGTTGACAACTACATCAGGAATGCTCTCGATAAATTGGGCGCAAAGTTTTTTCTCATCGGAACTCAAAAGTGAATTTATTGCAATATGATGTAAGAAAAACTCTTTTGTTGAATCAAAAATGGAGTCTCTAGGCCCTGATTTATGAGAGGTAGTATGTAAGGCGTTCGCCACGTTTACAAGTTTATTAACCAATGCTTCTGTGTCATTTGGATTAGCCATTATTTCTCCAGACATAGAGCGTGATTTGATAAATTCATACTCCAAGCCGTATTTTTCACCAACCTTCACAATGCCAAGTGAAATTGCTGTTGGGAGACCTAATATAAACGCTTCTCGAGCGTATTTCTTCTCGCGTTCTATTTCTTCTAATGCACTGGCACTAAAATAAAGTTTAACAATCGAATCATCTCGATATTGATAAACTGCACCTGTTGCACCACACCCTATCATTTTCGTATCATCTAAAGTGATTTCTTTATAAAGGTCTGGTTTTTCAATATGAAGAATATCAATAAAACCAGTCACTTCAAATATCTCCATAATCACAGCATTTGCGTTTCGAATAATCAGTTCGTCTTGCTTTCCTATTGATTTCTGCGCTATCAAGATAGCACGAAGACCTGCTGATGACAAGTAATCTAATTGTTCGAAATCTAGAATAAGACATGTGACTCCTATCAGACTAGAGCGAATTACACGCTCGAATTCTGGAACTGTATTAGAATCCAATCGACCGTTCACGGAGAGGGTTAGTGTAGTTTCCTTTAGATTTTGTTTAATAACCATAATACACCTGCGCTTTCGTACATATTTTATTATATATATATTAACAAAAAAATAGTGTTACTGAAAGAGATACTTCAATATATTTTTCAATAAATCTCGAATCAAGTACTTGACACCGAACTGGGCAGGTGTTAAATTGGTATCAACCACTTGATAGTGGAAAGAATATTGACACCGAAGGAGAACTGATGAATTTATACTACAAACACGCAAAGCCATATATAGCGTATTTTATTATGGCGCCGTTACTAATGTTAATTGAGGTATACTGTGATGTTAGAATCCCATCCCTTTCTGCAGAGATTGTAAATCTAGCAGTAGAAGGTGGAGATAGTCGAGGGATTATCCTTATATCAATTCAAATGTTAACATTTGCATTAGTTGCAGTAGCGGCAGGGATTGGTTCTTCTTATTCAGCAACGAAAGCATCGGTGAATTTCTGTCATGATTTACGCGAAGAACTCTTTGTAAAGATACAGAGTTTTTCGTTTGATAATATTGACAAATTCAGCACAGGTTCGTTGGTGACGAGATTGACTAATGATGTAACACAGGTAGGGCAGATTATTGTGATGTCCCTTAGAATGGTATTTCGAGCACCTGGAATGCTTATAGGAGCCATGATTATGGCATATAGCATTAGTCCAGATATGTCGATTATTTTCTTTGTATTAACTCCCGTATTAGGAGTAATCGTATTTTTGGTTTTAAATGTCTCATATCCAAGATTTGCGAAACTGCAAGAGAAAATCGATACACTTAACACTACAATCCAAGAAGGGTTGATTAACATTCGTGTAATCAAGGCATTCACACGAGAAGAATTTGAGAAGAACAGATTCGAGAAGGCAAACCATGATTTGAAAGATACAAGCTTATCAGCATATCGTATCAATATATTGCAGAGACCTATTATGACATTTGCAGTCAATATGGCGACCATTGCGATTCTGTGGTTTGGAAGTAAGGCGCTAGGCAAGGGCGAACTTCAAATTGGAGACATGAGCGCATTTATTACGTATTTAACTCAGATACTGATGTCAGTAAATATGATTGCAAATGTATTTTTGCAAAGCGCAAGATCGCGTGTAAGTGGCAGACGTATTACACAAGTATTAAATGCAAATGTGGATATTTCAGATTCTGCGGAAACAAACGCAGATAAAAAGGTAACTACTGGGGATATTCGATTTGAAAATGTCAGCTTTAAATATTATGCGAATTCTGAAGAGCAGGTACTTGCAAATATCAATTTAGATATTAAATCGGGACAATCCATTGGAATTGTAGGTTCTACTGGATGTGGAAAAACCACATTAGTTCATTTGATTTCTAGGTTATATGATGTGAATTGCGGAGAAATCTTTGTAGATGGAGTGAATGTAAAGAAGTACTCGTTGAAAAATTTACGTGATGGAGTGGCAGTGGTACTACAGAACAATTTATTGTTCTCAGGAACGATTCGCGATAATCTTCTTTGGGGAAATGAATTTGCCACAGAAGAAGAATTAGTTCGGATAGCGGATTATGCAGCAGCAGGAGAATTTATCGAAAAAATGCCAGAGGGATTTGACACGGATTTGAATCAACGTGGATTGAACTTATCAGGTGGACAAAAACAAAGACTTTGCATAGCAAGAGCGTTGTTAAAGAAGACAAAGGTATTAATTCTAGATGATTCCACCAGTGCAGTAGATACAGCAACAGAACGAAAAATCACAAGACATCTTACAGAAGATTTACAAGCTATGACCAAGATTATCATTGCACAGAGAATTTCTTCTGTTATTAATTGCGATAATATTATTGTTATGGATGAAGGTCAGATTGTAGATATGGGAACGCATGCAGAGTTGCTAGAAGTATCTTCAGTATATAGAGAAATTTATAACTCTCAGATGGACAATGGAGAGAGCGATAATAGAGTACTAGAAGTAGGAGAGGTGTAGAAGATGAGTGAAAAGAAAGATTTCTCGAGAGTGACACCACCTATAGGAATGGGGCCAAAAGGCGGGCCAGGAGGTCCAGGAGGTCCAGGCGGAAGATTTCGAGAGAAAGTGAAACCGAAAAATACGAAAGAAACAATCAAACGATTATTAACATACCTTGGTAGACATAAGCTGTTATTATTATTGGCTATGATCTTCGTAGTAATTAGTAGTACATTTACCATATTAGCATCCTATATGATTCGTCCTATCATTAACGGACTAATAGAAGGAACAGAGGTTCAAACGATTCTAAGATATCTTGGAATTATGGTAGTGGTATATTTGGTGGCAGTAGTTAGTAATTATATTCAGTCTCGAATTATGTTGGAAATCGCACAGAATTCACTAGCTAAATTAAGAGAAGATTTGCTCGAAACTATGCAAAAACTGCCAGTTCGCTTCTTTGATAATAATAAAAATGGGGATTTGATGAGTCGCTTTACCAATGATGTGGATATTGTGAATCAGATGCTATCAAGTACAGCGGTTAGCTTGGTATCTAGTATATTTACGTTATGTACTACTGTTGTGATTATGGTGTATACCAATTGGATGCTGGCAATTATAACATTGTCGATAACACCTTTATTTTCATTTTTAACGAAATACATTTCTAAAAAATCGATGCTGTTTTATAAAGGTCAGCAAGCAAGTATTGGAAAGTTAAATGGATATATCGAAGAGCAAGTAACAGGCCAAAAAGTAATTAAAGTATTTAACCATGAAGAAAAGACGATTCATCAATTTAGAGAATTAAATAAAAGTTATCGTGATAAATCTTTTCAAGCACAATTCTTAAGTGGAATTATGGGACCAATAATGGGAACGGTTGCTCAAATGGGTTATATCGTTACAGCTTGTGCAGGTGGATTACTATGCATATTAGGGTCATTTGATATTGGCGGATTTACTATTTTCTTGGGATACTCTAAGAGCTTTTCGAGACCGATAAATGAAATCTTTTCACAGATAAATGCAGTATTCTCTGCATTAGCTGGAGCGGAAAGAGTATTTGAAGTGATGAATCATGAACCAGAACAGGATGGCGGAGCTGTTCTAGAGAAAATAGAAGGGAATATTGTATTTCAGCAAGTAGATTTCGGCTATCATAGAGATAGAAAAATCTTGAAAAATATTTCATTGTCAGCAAAGAAGTCTGAGAAAATAGCCTTCGTAGGTTCTACAGGCGCAGGAAAAACGACGATTACGAATTTATTGAATCGTTTTTATGATATTCATGAAGGTGCCATTATGATTGATGGTTATAATATTAAGGAACTAGATAAAGCATTTTTGCGAGAGAATATTGCAATGGTGCTACAGGATACTCATTTATTTACAGGTACCATTATGGAGAATGTTCGTTATGGGAGATTAGATGCAACAGATGAAGAAGTGATAGAGGCGTGCAAGGTGGCTAATGCGGATAAGTTTATTAGGCGCTTAGAAGATGGCTATCAAACGATCCTAACAGGAGACGGATCGAATCTAAGCGGTGGGCAGAGGCAGCTTTTAAATATAGCGAGAGCAGCGATTTCTAAGGCGCCGATTCTCGTATTAGATGAAGCGACAAGTTCAGTAGACACCAGAACCGAAAGACATATTGAGGAAGCGTTGAACCGATTAATGCGGGAGCGAACAACATTTGTAATAGCACATCGATTATCAACCGTTAGAAATTCTGATAAAATTATCGTGCTAGAAGCAGGTGAAATGATAGAAATGGGAAGTCATGAAGAATTGTTATCTCTGCAAGGAAAATATTATAGCTTATACACAGGTATGGAGAAGTTGATGTAGGTTACTATAAAACGAATGTCACATAGAAAAGGGGAAGATGTTATGAGCGAAGTGAGAAGTAAGCAAGACGAAATGATGAGAATGTTCGAGGTTCTAGAAAACATCAGACCGGAAGGGGAAAGAAGACACGGTCCACATGGTAAGAGGCACAAAGGGCATGGGGAGAGAGCTCGTGGAGAAGGAGAATGCCATTGTAAGCAAAAACCAGATGATGGAATACGAATCCCACCGTCTGCAAGAAAATTATTATGTGTGCTACTTCGTGAAGGTAGTTTGAACCAGCGAAATATCGCAAATATGACTAATGTTACGGCACAAGCAGTATCTGAAATAATTAAAAAGTTAGAGCAAAAAGAATTAATCCAAAAAGGAAACGGAGAAATCAATAATGAAAATATCATTTCTCTTACTGAAAAAGGAGTGGAAATTGCAAATGAAATAGAGACGCAAACACAGAAATATGCGGAGGAATTATTTGCAGGATTTACAGAAGAAGAGATGGAGAACCTTCATAATCTTATGGATAAATTGTATGAAAATAAAAGGAATATATCTGACAAATAACATCAATAATCTGATAATAAAATGGAAATAAGTTAAATACAACCTGAAAATGGAAAAATAAAAGTGCGGAAAAGAGTTGACAAATGATTTAACACTTGATACAATTGCACTTGGTTAGAAAACACTAACTGCGTGTGATAAAGTGAAATCAAAAAAACTTTTCGCACTTTTTTAAAGGGAATGAGTTAGCTTAAGCTAACTGGAGTTTTAAACTAAACTTTTAAATAAAAGGAGCAAAAAATGAATCATAAAGAAATTTTTAAAACTAGACCATCTATTGAAGAGGCGAAACCATTGGTAGAAGAGTTTTTCCAAAATCAAAGATTGTTATACGTTGCAATGAATAACGATACAGAATACCCAACAGTTGAGGCGATTGATTATTTTTATTGTCAAGGACAACATATTGCAGTCGTTCCACCTATGTCGCAATTTGTGAAGGTGTTAGGGGAAGGAACTAAGTTCGCAGCCTTTATTCAAGATGGAGTGGGAAAAGGTGCTAAGAAATTCCACGGACAATTAACTTCACATTTGCTTTCGGCAGAAGCGACAGTCTTAGATGAATTAGAAAAGAGTTATCCAATGATAGGGAAAATGCGATCACATGGAGCGAAGTTTTTAAAGCTTCATATGAATCAAGCACTAGTAACGCTTAGTGGTGCTCAAGTGTATGAGATCGATGATGAATTAAATCTAACATTTGCAAAGTTCACAGCAAATGGAAAAGAGCGATTTGAAAATAGCCGTCAAGTACTTATGACATATCCAAACGGTGATGCGAAAGAAGAAAGAGAAGTAATCTTTAGTGTGTTCATCGCAGATGGAACTTACTACTGTTTAGCAAAAAGTGATTCCAATAAAATGGGACACATTAAGAATGGTGGAATCTGCAAAATCTATGATGGGAAAGACAATCATTTTGAAACAACAATTCATATTGTAGATGAGAAGAAGGATGAGATTTTTGAAAAATTAAAGGCGACAAACAACGCATACTTCAAAGAAAACAATAATTTAACAGCATTGTCATTTGGCAAGTCTGGAATATAAGGAGCAGGGAACTTGAAAAGTATAATCAATATAAATGGGATTAAGGTAGGATATGAAAACAATATTATTATTGATGATTTATCCTTAACAATCAAAAAAGGGACAGTCACAACGATTATTGGTGAAAATGGTTGTGGAAAATCAACGCTATTAAAATCAATTGGACGTATTTTGAAGCCGAAACAAGGTGAGATTATGGTGGAAGAGTTCAATGTACATAAAACAAATACAAAGAAAATAGCACAAATTATAGGAATGCTTCCGCAGAGTCCGAAAGCACCAAATGGACTTACGGTTTCTGAAATTGTGGAATATGGAAGATTTCCGCACAAGAAAAGTAATGGTCGATTAAACAAAGAAGATCACGAAATTGTGGAATGGGCACTAGAACAAACAGATTTGAAAGAATTCAAAGATAGAAACATTAACTCTTTATCAGGTGGACAGAGACAACGTGTTTGGATAGCCATGGTATTAGCGCAGCAGACAGAGGTGATTTTATTAGATGAACCAACTACATATTTAGATATGGCATACCAGTTAGAAGTTCTTCAATTAGTACAGGCATTAAATAAAGAGAAGAAAATCACAGTAATTATGGTTCTTCATGATATTAACCAAGCAAGTCGATTTTCAGATGAAATCGTAATGCTAAAGAAAGGGACTATCGTGGAGCAAGGCGCTCCATCTCAAGTAATGACTAAAGAAGCACTAAAGAAAGTATTTAACATAGATGCTCATCTTATGAACCTACCAGATACAGATATTCCTGTGTGCATTTCTTATGAATTGCTACAGAAGGAGGGATAAGATAAATGAAGAAAATTTCGTTAAGGGCGTGGGTTATTCTGTTTTTGGGAATATTTCTAGTTTGTGCGTATACTACATTGACGTACTTATCGCCTGCGTCAACATTGCAGGAAGTAAAGGATTCGATTTTCAATTATGATCCAGAGAATTTAATTCATTATGTAAATAGAACCATTAAGTTTCCGAGAATCATTGGAGCGTTATTAGTGGGAGGATTTCTAGCAGTAGGTGGTGCAGTGATGCAAGGGATTACAAGAAACTATCTTGCAAGTCCAGATGTGGTAGGGGTTAGCAGTGGAGCAAATTTAGGTTTAACTATTGCATATTCCATCAACTTAGGAGCGAATACTTATGTTACGAATCTTACGTTTTCAATGATTGGTGCAGCTATATCCACTATCATTATTTTTAGCTTATCTTCAAGAATAAAGGGAAATGAGTCGGGAATTAAGCTCTTACTCGCAGGAACAGCACTTGGAACATTGTTTTCAGCAATTAGTACAGCGATTACATTATGGTCTTATACAGAGCAAGGAGCAGGGATTTATCTATGGAACAATTCAGGGTTATTAGGAATACGATGGATTGGAATAGGGGTTCTAATGCTAGGAGTTGTAGGAGTCGTGATTGCATTTTGTATTTCAGGAAGATTGACAGTACTTGGGATGGGAGATGAAACGGCGATTTCACTAGGACAGAATGTAAAGCTTACAAAATTGTTAGGTGTAATTAGCGTTGTATTTATCGCAGCTTCTACGGTAAGTGTTGTCGGAAATATTGGATTTATCGGATTGATAATTCCAAATATTGTGAAGATGAGCACAGGAGAAGATTATAGAAAAGTAATTCCGTATTCTGCACTATTTGGAAGTATGTTACTTGTGATTGCAGATGTGGTAAGTAGATTGGTCAATATGCCAGTGGAGACACCAGTCGGATTGATTACTTCAATTATTGGTATTCCAATATTCCTTTATCTTATTAATTCGAAAAAAGCGAAAGGAGTATTCTAATGAAACATTTATCAAATAAGCAGAGAGCCAGGATACTATTTCCTACATTAATCGTGCTTCTCATCGTAGGACTGATCTGGTCTGTTAATATAGGATATACACCGCTACCAATCGAAAGAATTATTGCAACGTTATTCGGACAAGGAACAGATCAAGAAAATTTCATCATATGGCAGCTTCGTATTCCACGAACAGTGGTTGCTATCTTCGTAGGGGTTTGCCTAGCAGCTGCAGGAGCAGTGATGCAAGGTGTAACTAGAAATCCGTTAGCAACACCAAATATGATAGGTGTATCATCAGGGGCGAGCTTTGGAATCCTGATAGTAGTTTACCTATTTGACAAAGGATTCCCAATGTTGGTACCATATCCAATTGCAGCTATTATTGGCGGATTTATTGTGTTCAGTCTCGTATATGGATTGGCTATGAAACATAATTTATCTCCAACAAAGTTAATTCTAAATGGTATTGCAGTGAACTCTTGTATTGGAGCAGTATCGTTGCTTCTCACTATGAAATTAAGTGCGGATGCTTATCTCATGCTTACTTTATCACAAGCAGGGAATCTAACCTATGCAACATGGAAAATGATATTTATTGGAATAGCAGGAGCGGTTCCTTGTTTTATCTACATTTTCTATAAAACATTCACACTAAACATCTTGAATCTAGGTGATGAGATGTCTGTAGGACTAGGAATTGATTTGAGGAAAGAACGAAGAAAATTATTGTATATTACGATTATTCTAAGTTCAGTAGCAGTGTATGTGGCAGGAACCATTGGTTTTGTAGGCTTGATTGCACCACATATTGCTAAGAGGCTAGTAGGGTCGAACTTCAAATTATTCTTACCGATTTCGATGCTATTTGGCGCAGGATTAGTGATGTTAGCGGATATCGTAGCGAAGATTCTTGTGAATGATATTAACGCAGCCCTCTATGTACCAGTAGGAATTACGATTTCAATACTAGGCGCACCGTATCTATTGTATTTATTGTATGCACAAGATAGGTAAATATAACTTGTATAATCTATGGAAATCCATAATTATAATAAAAAAAATCAAGAAAGAAAAGGAAAACATAATATGAAAAGAATTATTTCAGCAGTATTAGTAGCAGCACTTTCATTAAGTGCATTCGCAGCTTGTGGTAAAACAGAAGAAGTTGCAACAGAAACAACAGTAGTAGCAGAAGCAGATTCTGCTTCAACAGAAGCTTCAGGAACAACTGTAACAATGGCAGATGGAGAGAAAGAACTTCCAGAAGAATTCGGTAATTTCGCGATTCTTGATTGGGGATACCTTGATCATTGTCTACACATGGGTGTAACACCAGTAGCTTCACCAATTACAAATGAACCAGCAGAAGATGCTACAAATGCACAAATAGTTTCTTATTTAGATGGATATGGAAGATTCTATCCAGATAGAAGTGTTTTAGAAAATATTATTCCAATTAATGCAACAGATGATGGAATTGATTTCGAACAATTATTAGAGCTTAACGTAGATTATATTATTACAAGTGAGTCAAATATTGAATATGCAGATAAGTTAAATGCAATTGCTCCAACATATTTCCTACCATCAGCATTAAGCACAGATGAAGAAGGATACAAAGACTGGAAGCAAATCCATGAAACATTAGCATTATTGATTGATAGAGTAGAAGAAGCAGAGGCAAATATCGCTGCGTATGATGCAACAGTAGAAGAATACAACACATTAATCGAAGAAGCAGGAATTGACTTAGAAGGAAAGACAGCAATTGTAACACAAATTTCTACAAAAGGGGTTCAATACAGCCTTGCAACATCACATCCACACGTATATGTGAACCTTGGATTATCACTTCCAGAAGGTTTCCCAGAAGAGAGTGGATACTTAGCACTTGAGAACTTATTAGAATTTGATCCAGATTACTTATTCATTAACGTAGAGAGCTGGGAAGATTTCGCAGAGTACGAAGCATCTCCAATCTGGCAAAATTTAACAGCAGTTCAAAACGGAAATGTATTTGAATTTGCGCATAACGTATGGAATCGTTCAAATGGTTCTATGGCAGCGTACATGAGAGTAACAGATGTTAGTAATTTCGTACTTGATGGAACACAAGTAACAAATAGATACGATTACTTAGAAAACTAAGAAAAAAATTAAGTTTTTTAAAATAAAGGAAAGGCTAAATAGATGAGAAAATATCTATTTAGCCTTTCCTATTATTATGCCGGTAACTGCTAGTATGATGATTAGTGAAAAGAAAATACCTTAATATTTATTTACTAATATATATACTATGGTACAATAGGGTTGATAATATTATATGATGAAAAGGGGAGTAGAAATGGATGCTAATTATATCTTAGATGAAATGGACAAAATGTTTCCAGATGCAGAATGTGCATTGCACCATAGGAATCCATATGAATTAATTATAGCAGTAGTACTCAGTGCACAAACTACGGATGAAGCGGTGAACAAGGTGACACCAGCGTTATTTCAGCGTTTTCCAACACCAGAAGATTTAATGGAAGGTGATATCACAGAAATAGAAAGTTATCTTACGAAGATAGGACTATATCGCAATAAATCTAAAATGATTAAATCTTTATCTACCACCTTGGTTCTCGAATATAATAGTCAAGTGCCAGCGACCATGAAAGAATTAACTAGCCTAGCTGGCGTGGGGAGAAAGACTGCTAATGTGGTTCTGTCCGTAGCCTATGATATACCAGCATTTGCAGTGGATACGCATGTGGAACGTGTGTCGAAACGTTTGGGACTAGCAAAGTTCGATGATAAAGTGGAAGATGTAGAGCGTAAATTAAAGCGAAAACTTGATAGGAATCGCTGGAATAAAGCCCACCATAGTTTCATCTTTTTTGGTCGTTACCATTGTAAAGCTTTACGTCCAAATTGTGAGGAGTGTGTATTTGCAAAGGAATGTAAGCGAGAGCAATTTGAGCAATATAAGAAAAAAAAGAAATAGAATCATGAAATTGTATCATGATTCTATTTGTTAGAGATAGTTAATACTTGGAGCAATATACAATAAAGTCTTCTTTTGGAAGTGCAGGGCTATAATAGTAGCCTTGATAAATAAAACATCCAAGATCTAATAGTTTATCTTTTAATTCTTTTGTTTCTACAAATTCAGCGATTACTTTATATTCTAAGGTTTCTCCTAAATTGATGATAGATGTAATGATTTCAGCACAGCGAGGTTGTTCTAGCAAATGCTTGACTAGTTCGCCGTCTAGTTTTACATATTTAAAGTTATTTTCTTTTAAATAATTCAAAGAAGTTTGTCCCATACCAAAGTCATCAATAGCCATATCGATTCCCATTTCCGATAGAAGCATAATATTGGATTTCAACTGCTTTAATCCGCTTATGGATGTTTCTTCCGTAAGCTCTAAGTAGATTTGATTGTTTACGCCATGTTGTTGAATAATATCAATTACTTTGTTAACAAATACAATATTATTAATTTGTGATGCTCCGAAATTCATAGAAAAATGTAAATCCTGTTTGAGGATATTAGTGATTTCACTGATAGAAGAAGCTACAGTATTTAATATTTCTAATGTTAAGGCGTCCTGAATCCCTTCTTCTTGAGCTAGTGCAATTACAAAAGGTGGGTAGAGTACCTTATCTTGATAACGCCAACGAAGTAAAGCTTCAGCACCTATGACACTATCGTCTTGGTTTAATTGAGGTTGATAGTATATTGGGATTGAGTGGTTATCTAAATCACTTCTGAGACGTTTAGCAACAGCTTTAGCAATTTGCCCGCCAACATCACTACGTGACAAGAGCGAAAATTCAAGACCATCTTTTTCATGTTGTTGAAAATCATTAATCAGTAGTTCTAAAATACGAGATTCTCTTTCTTCCTGAAATTGTTCATGAAGATCTACAAAAGGAATGTAAATCAAAGTACCACATATAAGAATTAATAGTTGCACAACAACGCCTGTTATATTGTGCGTGGTGAGATAACCACTAAAGAAGACGGGTATCGCCCAACCAATTGAATTATTGACAATAGGCATAAAATTAATAACTGTAGCCCAATACGCGATAGAAAGAGAGACCAATGGTACTAAAATAAGAGGAATTAGCATAATAGGATTCAGGATAAATGAGAAGCCAAAAACTACTAATTCGCTAATATTTATAGGGACAAGAATGAAAGACCAACGAATCATTCCTTTATAACTGCGTCCTCGCCGGCGAGAAACAACAATAGCGGCTAACATTAAACAGAACATAGTTCCACAGCCACCAATGTGTGCAAAGGTAGTAATGAAGCTTTTAGAAATTATACTACTAGAGTCTATAACGTTAGGAATAAAAACTTGATCAGTAATCGTTTGTAGTACGTTGCCACCATGGATACCGAAAAACCAAAGCGAATTTATAAGAAGTAAATAGATTAACCCACTAAAATATTCATTGTTTGAATTGTTAAAAAAGTTCATGATTTGATTTAGCGCATTGTCATAGATACTTGTAAAGTCTAAAAAATCTGCAATAAAAGAATAAAAGATTGCGTTAAGAATTAGTGTGCATAACATAGGGAGCACAGACAGCGAGGACATTTTTAAGTTGTCATCTGATCCTAGATCTGTTAGATGGCGGCGAGTCATAATGAGTTTTGTGAAAAATGTGAATGATAATGTAGAGATAATAGCTGAGGATATCGCTAAGACGATTCCAGATATTCCTAGCAGTGTCATATAATCAGATCCGCCCATTATATTAGCTATCATCATAAAGTTAATCACAGAAACAGTAATAGCCATTAAAAGCAGTACGGAATTTTGTAGGTTTTTACTTTGAGCATAGTAATAGCTAATCGCAATTACTAGATAAAGCGAAAGTCGACTATCAGTAGCAGTCAGAAGTGCTGTCAATGTGTTATCTATTAAGCCATTATGCCAGACATAGAGTAAATTATGTACATTTTCATATGGAAGAGCATAGACTAATCTTGATACAGATCCAAATAAAAAGATAAGAAAAGAAAGCATTAATCCCTTCTTCACAGAAGAGAACACCGCATTTTTTTCTAAAACAAATAAAAAGCTCCAAATCTTAGTACGCATAATTATATCCTACCTTTATTAGTATACTCGTTGCTATTATCGAAAGGAAATAGTAACGAAATTTGAAAGAAAACCTGACTTCAAATATAGCATTTTCAATGCAAATGTACAATGAATTTATTGCTTTTTAATATTTATAATTGTAGAGAGTGGGATTACAGTGATAAAATCAGGGACTTAGCTAGTAATTGTATGAGTAGTTTGTTACAATAAGGGGCATCAAAAACAATTCATATGAAGGTAATGATATAGCAATGAGCAAACAAAGAACTAGAAAGAATTACAAGAAGAGAAAGAGTGCTACAAAGAGTAATACAAAGAGTAATACAAAGAGTAATACAAAGAATGTTCCAAATAGCAGACTTAGATTATTAGGATTGTCACTAGCATCTACGCTAATGGCATTTGCGTTAATATTCTTGGGAAATCAGATAGTAGAATACGATACCAAAGATTTTCAGACCATAACGGATATTGTACAAGAGTATAATGTGTCGTTCGACTTTTCGATACTAGATCAGTCGGAAGAAGTTGATTCTGCGAGTGAACAAGGCGTTGCAAATTTAGATGAAGTAGGAGTCTACACTGGAGAGGCCTATGTAGTTCTAAATAATAATGTGCCCTTATTTACTGCAGAGGAATTATCCTGTGTTACATCATATGAAATGTATAGTGAGCTGGATTACTTGGGGCGAGTAGGTGTTGTAGAAGCTTGTGTAGGTGTTGACTTAATGCCGACAGAAGAACGAGATGATATTTCAAGCGTAACGCCAACAGGGTGGATTCAAGCGAGTTATGATATAGTAGATGGTGGGTGGCTATATAATAGAAGCCATCTGATTGGGTGGCAATTAAGCGGGGAAGATGCGAATGAATTGAACTTAATAACGGGAACGCGATATTTCAATGTCGATGGAATGTTACCATTTGAAAATATGGTGGCAGATTATGTGAAAGAAACAGAGAATCACGTCATGTATCGCATAACACCTCATTTTCAAGGTGAGAATCTTTTGGCAAATGGCATATCAATCGAAGCTTATTCCGTAGAAGATGAAGGAGCAGGGATTTGCTTCTATATGTACTGCTATAATGTACAACCAGGAGTGGTGATTGATTATGCTACAGGGGAAAGCAGCTTAGAGTGATACCGTAGAAAAACTCCAGCAGTAATGATTGATTCATCATACTAGTTGGAGTTTTTTAGTGGCTATAATAAGTATCTGAAAGTAATGAATAGTAGTTAGTTCAAACTAGAATAAATCTGCAGGATTTGCATAATCCATATTGAAGCTTAATGCTACGTTTTTACAAGTTAACTTTCCATCGTATGTATTAATTGCAGAGTAGATAACTTGATTGTCTTTACAAGCATCTTCTAACCCTTTCGCAGCAATTTGTAAGCCGTATCTTAATGTGGCATTTGTCAATGCGATAGTAGAAGTTCTTGGAACAGCACCTGGCATATTACCAACACAATAGTGAATCACACCGTCAACTACGTAAGTTGGATCATCATGATAGGTTACTTTAGTAGATTCACAACAACCACCTTGGTCAACAGCAACGTCCACGATAACCGAACCTGGTTTCATAGTTTTTAAGTAAGATTCTTTCATAAGTTTTGGCGCTTGTTTTCCAGGGATTAATACAGAACCGATTACTAAGTCAGCAGTTTTTACAAGTTTTGCAATTGCTGCATCTGTGCTATACATTGTTTGTACTTTTGCTCCATAGATATCGTCAATATAAGCGAGTCTTTCAAGATTGATATCTGTGATTGTAACATTTGCTCCCATACCGATAGCAATTTTACAAGCATTAAGACCAACAACACCAGCACCTAGAATTAGAACATTCGCTCTTGGAGTACCAGGAACACCAGATAATAATACACCAGATCCGCCAAGTGGTTTTTCTAAGTATTTCGCACCTTCTTGAATACTTAAGCGTCCAGCGATTTGACTCATTGGAGCTAGAAGTGGAAGAGAACCGTTGCGTTCCATAAGTGTTTCGTATGCAACTGCTTTTACTTTAGAAGCCATTAAGGCTTCCATTTGTGGTTTATCTGCAGCTATATGAAGGTAAGTATATAGAATGAGACCTTCATGGAAGAGTGCATATTCTTCAGGCAATGGTTCTTTTACTTTAATTAACATATCTACATTGTCCCAAATATCTTTGGCAGAATCACAGATTTTCGCACCTGCTTCTACGTATTCTTCTGTTGTGAATCCAGAACCAGTTCCAGCATCTTTCTCAATCCAAACTTCATGACCAGCATTTTTGTAATCGATTACATTCTCAGGTGTCATCCCTACACGATACTCATGTTTTTTAATTTCTTTTACACATCCTACTTTCATTTTTGTTCCTCCAATTTGTGAATGTTAACAGTCATTTTTTAAGATTAATGAATTATTTCAATCATTTATGATGAAATAATAGCATATAAGATATAAAAATACAACATATTTCACAATGAATATCGGAGAAATATTTGTGCGTGATCCAGATGTTGCGATTGTTGCACATTTATGTTTAAATAAAGATAAGGTTTCAAGAAAAGAGGGATTAACATTGAAAGCATTGAGGACGGAAATTAACGAAGCGAAGCTTACGAAAACAGGAAAAATCATAGGGGAATTTATACTAGATCATTATGCATCGGTATGTTTTATGACATCAGCAGATGTCGCACAGAAATTAAATGTGAGTGAATCATCAGTGGTTCGTTTTAGTAAAGCGCTAGGTTATTATGGCTATGCAGATTTTCAGAAGAACCTACAGAAATATTACAAGACCAAGGTAAACAGTATCTCTAGTGCGATTACAGTACCAGCAGAACGATTGGCGTATATTAATCATTCGAATGATGGAGAACAGGTACATTACATAGAGGCGCATTTTGAAAATACGTTAAATAATTTGGAAAATGGTATCGTAAATAATTGTAAGGAAAAATTTGACCAAGCAGCAACAATGATTATAGAGAGTAAACGAAAATACATCCTTGCATCACGCGCCAATACATGCCAAGGTGATTATTGCCTCTTATATTTGAAGCATATGCTCGATAATGTAATTTCCACTAGTTATGGTGCAATCAATATCATAGACCATATATGTGACATCGGACCAGAAGATTGCATAATAGTATTTTCGTTTCCACGGTATTCAAAAACAGATGAACAAGCAATTCAAATGGCAGTAGAACAAGGTGCTAAAATCATTGTTATCACAGATAAGCAGAGTGCATTGTTGTCCCAGTATGCGACGGTACTATTTACAGTGTCAGTCGATAGTAATACGTTTTTTAACTCTTACATAGGAGTGCAATTTGTGACAGAAGTACTGTGTAATGCGATAAGCCAAACCTTAGGCAGTTCTATAGAAAATCGATTAACCCAGATTGATAAATACCTATCGCCATCGGGAGCTTGGTAAATTGAAAACCACTAACTTGACGAATTTAGTTACGGTGTGTTATTGTATTAATAATTGTTTAGAATACATGTATAGGTTACTTTTAGTATTAGGGAATCTGGTCAAAATCCAGAACAGCTCACTCTACTGTAAGGGCTACGAAATATGCGTTACCACTGATGAAATCGGGAAGGTGCATAGAGTAGGTTAGAAGCCAAGTCAGGAAACCTGCCTATGATAAATGTATATCGCAATCGGACGGTGAGGGAAGAGCGTACATATTGGTCATACGACATCATTTTGTTGTATCCTAATTTATATGATTATCGTCCAAGGAATGTTTCCTTGGATTTTTTATTTTTATTGCAATGAAAATCGCTCTATGTTCTGAGTCAGTAGTATAAAATATTTGATGTTGAGGTAAAGAAGGATGAAGAAGTGGAGTAAAAACAAACAAAGAGTCATTGTCTTATTAGGAGTAATTGCAATGAGTCAAGTAGTTGTGCCAGTAACAAATGCAATGCATATTATGGAAGGGTATCTACCTATTAATTATTGTATCGCATGGGGAATTCTATGTATACCAGTGCTGATGATAGGGTTTAGATCTCTCCAGAAAAAGGTGGATGAGAATCGAAGAGTATTGACACTGATTGCCATGTCAGGCGCTTTTATTTTTGTGATTTCATCCTTAAAGATTCCTTCAGTTACTGGAAGTTGTTCACATATGACTGGAACAGGGCTTGGCGCAATTCTATTAGGAGCAAGTTCGGTTAGTATTTTGGGGATTATAGTTTTAATATTTCAGGCGATTTTATTGGCGCATGGAGGACTTACTACTCTTGGTGCGAATACATTTTCGATGGCAATTGTAGGACCATTTGTTACATATGGTGTATACAAACTATGTCAGAAGATGAAGGTAAATAAAAAAGTAAGTATTTTCTTAGCTGCAGCCTTGGGAGATTTAATTACATATTGCGTAACTAGTTTACAATTAGCGCTTGCTTATCCTGCACAAGAAGGTGGCGTGATAGCTTCCTTTTTGAAATTCCTCGGTGTATTTGCACCAACACAATTACCACTTGCAATCTTAGAAGGCGTAGTAACTGTCATTATTATTTTAATGTTAGAAACCTATGCAAAGCCGGAGCTACGTCTTGTTGGATACTGGAAAGGAGAGGAATAAAAATGGAGAAAGAATTACAATATGAGAGCAATAAAAAACTGATAATTTTACTAATAATCATTTCCGTTTTGATTACAGCAGTTCCTTTCTTAGCGTTAAAAGGAGCAGAATTTGGTGGATCTGATGACGCTGGAAGCCAAATGGTAGCAGAGATTGATGGGGAGTATGAACCATGGTTTACTCCGATTTTGGAAACATATTTAGATGGAGAAATACCAGGAGAAATTGAAAGTCTTTTGTTTTGCATTCAGACGGGAATCGGAGTAGGAATCATAGCATTTATTATGGGTGGTTTCGTGGAACGTAAAAAATGGATAGATAAGTACGGGGAAGAAAAATAATGTTATCAATAGACAAAATATGCTATAATTCTAACTTGAGATATTCGAACACAGAGCAGAAAATACTTTATGCAGTTACGACGCTTTTTTTGTGTGTAGCAAGCCAATTGAGTATCGTGGCACTAGTAGTTTTGTCTATAAACACCTATTTGATTATAGAAAAAAGTGGGATGTCTTTTGCCCGCTTTCTATATTATTTGAAGATACCCTTGGTGTTTTTGATTCTTAGTACCCTTGCAATGATTACTAATTTCGCCCATACACCGATGGATGCTTTTGCCATACCTATGCATAATATGTATATCACTTGTAGTGTAGAAGTTTTACGATTTGCAGGGCGATTAATACTAACTGCACTTGCTAGTGTAACTTGTTTGTATTTCGTGTCATTTACAACACCTATGACAGAGATACTCAAAGTGATGCAACAATGGAAGGTTCCTAGCTTATTTGTGGAATTAATGATGCTTATGTATCGATATATATTTATTTTATTAGAGGTTGCAGCAAACATAGGGATAGCACAACGTGCAAGATTAGGAAATAAAGATTACAAAACATCCGTGCGCTCATTTGCACAACTTGTGAGTATCTTATTTATTCGAGCAATTAAGAAGTCGAACCAACAATTTGATGCGATAGAGTCTCGTGGATACAATGGGAAATTAGGTGTGCTAAATGAGAGTAATCCGCCAAATCATAGGGTCACAATGCTGATAGTTATGTTCGAGATAGTACTGATAGGTCTTGGAATCATAGTGAAGATGGGAGTGTTCTAATAGTGGAAGAAGTAATTATTAAAGCAGAGAAGCTCTGTTATTCTTATGATAATGATAATAGAAATGCGTTGAACCAGTTAACATTAGAAATCAAAAAGGGTGAAAAAGTTGCCGTGATGGGAGCCAATGGTTCTGGAAAATCCACATTTTTCTTGTGTTGTAATGGAATTAATCGACCATCAAGTGGCGTACTGTACTTTCATGGACAGCCGATTGAGTATTCGAAGAAAGGACTGTTGAATCTAAGAAGTAAGATTGGAATTGTGTTCCAAGATCCAGATATTCAATTGTTTTCTGCTAGTGTTTATCAAGAAATTTCATTTGGGATATTGAATATGGGGGTAGACGAGGAGACAGCAAGAGGGAAAGTCGAACAAGTCATAAGAGAATTAGAAATCACGCCATTTCGACAGCAACCAACCCATGCATTAAGCGTTGGGCAGAAAAAGCAAGTATCGATTGCCGATATTTTAGTAATGAATCCAGAAGTGATGATTTTAGATGAACCTACAGCGGCCTTGGATCCGAAACATACAACGATGGTAAAGCGTTTAATCAATCAAGTATCTGAGCAAGGCACCACAGTAATGATGGCGATTCACGATGTAGACTATGCACTACAGTGGGCAGATACCGTATTATTATTCCATGAGGGGATGTTGTTAAAAGCAGGAAATCCACTAGAAGTATTTGAGGATGTAGCCTTGTTACAGCAGTGTAATCTAGAACAACCAATGGTGATTCAGATATTCAAGAGACTACAAAAAAAAGGAATCTTAGATTCTACGATTGAACAACCAAGGTCTATGCAAGAGTTAACACAGTGTATAGAAGAATGCTGTTAATTAAAAAAGAGGAATACAAATGAGGGATTTTATTGTAAAGCAAGGAAAAAAGTTGAAAATTGGTTATACAACTGGAAGTTGTGCAACAGCAGCGGCGAAAGCGGCTGCTAAAGCTATTTTTACAGGATCCTTCGTGCAAACAATAAATCTAGAGGTTCCCGCTGGAATTACCTTTGATATTGGAATATTAGAAGGGAAATTGGAAGGGGAATTAGAAGTAACAAAAGCAACTTGTGCTGTGAGAAAATATAGTGGAGATGACCCAGATGTCACAGACGGGATGCTTATTTATGCAACGGTAGAAAAATTAAGGATAGAGAAATGTAAAATAGAACAGAACCAAGGGTTCCATACGAACCTTGTAATAATAGATGGGGGAGAAGGGATTGGTAAAGTCACTAAACGAGGATTATCTTGTGAGGTTGGAACCGCGGCTATCAACCAGGTTCCTAGAAAAATGATAGAACATGCCGTATTAGAGGAAATGGATCTTGCAGGGTACAAAGGCGGATTAAGTGTAATGATTTGGGCTCCAGAAGGTGAGAAGATTGCGAAAAAAACATTCAACGAGAGACTGGGAATACTCGGAGGCATTTCGATTCTTGGCACAAGTGGTGTAGTTGAACCTATGAGTGAATCTGCACTTATTGAAACAATCAAAATCGAAATGAACCAACAAGATAGAAATAAAATATTACTAGCTTCTCCAGGAAATTATGGGATAGATTTCGCACGAGAATTTCTGAATCTTGATATGAATCAAGCGGTGAAATATTCGAATTATCTGGGAGAATTTCTGGATCATGCAGTATATTGTGGATTTAAAAAAGTATTAGTAGTTGGTCACATAGGGAAAATGATAAAATTAGCGGCGGGAACAACGAATACGCATTCTAAAGTGACCGATGGGCGGCATGAAATTATGATTGCACATAGTGCGATGTGTGGAGTGAAATTAGACTATTTGAAAGAGCTTGAAGATACTGTTTCAGTAGATGATATGCATGAAATTATCTCAAGAACAGGATTGGAGCGAGAAATTTATAAGCGCATTCAAGAAAAAATTGCGTTTCATGTAGCATATCGAGTGAAACAAGAGATGCAAATAGAATTTATAGGTTTTTCTAATCGTTATGGAATCCTAATTGAGAGTCCAGAAGCGAGACGATTTATAGAACAAATCAAGCATCAGGAAGATGTACATTAGTGTAGTCTAAATGATGATAAATAAGGAGAAATAGCATGCGTGGAACATTGTATGGAGTAGGAGTAGGACCTGGAGATAAGAAGTTATTAACGTTAATGGCGGTGGAAACGTTGCAGAATGCAGATAAAATCATCGTCCCAGATATGGGTGGAGAAAAAACAGCACTAAAAATCGTGGAAGATTACATTCAAGAGAAAGAGAAGGTATTTTGTCATTTACCTATGACGAGAAATGAAGAAGCCTTAACAAAAGCACATAAAATAGCTTGTGATATTATCTGCGAAGAATTAGAAAACGGATATAATTTAGCGTTTATCACATTGGGAGATCCGACTATTTATTCAACCTATATGTATCTGCATCGTATGGTGTTAGAACGAGGATATCAAGCTACTATTATTAATGGAATCCCTTCTTTTTGTGCCGTAGCAGCAAGATTGAATATATCGCTTTGTGATAGAGAGGAAGCACTGCATATTATTCCAGCATCGTATGAAAATACAGAGGCGCTACTGGGATTAGATGGAAATAAAGTTTTGATGAAAAGTGGAAAACAATTGGGTCCAGTTATTGAGCTGTTGAAAGAGAAAGAACTCATACAGCACGCAAAAATGGTTGAATGCTGTTGCATGGATACCGAAAAGATTTATACGAATTTAGAAGAAGTAGAAGAAAGTAGTTATTTTTCAGTCGTTATAGTAAGAGAAAACGGAGGACAAGCATGATTTATTTTATCGGAGCAGGACCAGGAGCAGTCGATTTAATTACTGTAAAAGGAGCAAATCTACTGAAAGAGGCAGATACGGTTATATATGCAGGTTCTTTAGTGAATCCAGAGTTATTAACAGCATGTAAATCCAACTGTCAGATACATAATAGTGCAAGCATGACATTAGAGGAAGTCATGGAAGTGCTAAAGAATGATGATGGGGAAGATAAGATTATCGTACGTTTACACACAGGAGATCCAAGTATCTATGGAGCAATTCGAGAGCAAATGGATCGATTGAATGCGTTTGGGTTGGAGTATGAAGTCGTGCCAGGTGTTAGTTCTTTCTGTGGAGCAGCGGCAACGCTTAAAGTAGAATATACGTTACCAGCTGTGAGTCAAACCGTCATTCTTACAAGGATGGAAGGTAGAACCCCTGTTCCAGAAAAAGAGAAGATACGGTTGCTGGCATCTCACCAAGCAACGATGGTATTATTTTTAACTTCATCTTTGATTAAAGAATTAGTTGTAGAGCTCTTAGCAGGTGGATACAAGGAGTGTACAAAGGCAGCCATTGTGTACAAAGCAACTTGGCCAGACGAACGCGTGTATCGCACAACGATAGGTGAATTAGAAGCCTGTGCAAAAGAACATCATATCACGAAGACAGCACTGATTGTGATTGGTGACATATTAGGAAATGAATACGAGTTATCAAAATTATACGATGAAAGTTTTACCCATGAATTTAGAACTGGAAGATAAACACGGTGTATGAGGAAATATAATGAATACGATTGTAATATTTAGTTTTAGTGCGAAAGGGCATGAATTGGCAGGGCGAATAGCTAGAGAATATTCTGGTGCCATTCAAATTCAAGACTATAAAACAAAACGCTTGCGAGAGCAGGTCGGAGAGTGGTTTAAACAGAATAACTTATTAATATTCGTAGGTGCAGTGGGGATTGCCGTTCGGGGAATCACACCATTTGTAGAAGAGAAGGATCGGGATCCTGCTGTATTGGTGGTGGATGAATTGGGGCAGTTTGTGATACCTATTCTATCGGGACACCTTGGAGGCGCTAATGCGTATGGAGAAACACTTGCCGAAGTGATATCTGCAACCCCAGTTATCACTACAGCTACAGATATTAATCATGTGTTTGCGGTAGATGTATGGGCAAAGAAACAGCAACTATTTATTCAGAATGTAGACCGCATCAAATGCATTTCTTCCGCAATGCTAGCAGGAGAAAAGGTAGGTGTTGTATCAGACTATCCTATTCATAATTTACCAGATTTTATAGAAGAGACATATAAGAGAGATAGAAAGATAGGAATCTTGATTTCTGAAACTTATAAGAGCGTTTTTGAACAGACGCTATGGATGACACCAAAGAAATATGTACTTGGGATAGGCTGTAGAAAAGGTATAGATTCGCAGCTATTCGAGCGTCAATTATTAGAATTACTGGAAAAGAATCAGATTCCGTTACACTTGGTATCAGCAGTTGCTAGTATTGACTTGAAGTCAAAAGAAGAAGCAATCTTGCATTTTACAAAGAAATTTGGGATAGAATTTCTTACGTATTCAGCAGAAGAACTAAAGAATATAGAAGGAGAATTCTCGAAATCAGAATTCGTTGAATCCATCACTGGGGTGGATAATGTGTGTGAAAGAAGTGCAATAGTAGCGAGTGGTGCGAAGGAATTAACCATACAAAAAACAATCATAAACGCAATGACAATGGCCGTATGTGTAAAGTGTTGTTGTACGATAGAATGGTAAGAAGAAAGGGAGTAGCACGATGATATATATAGTAGGATTGGGTCCAGGGGAACAATCACAAATGACTCAGAAAGCATTGGATTCCATTGAAGCATCAGAAGTTATTGTCGGATATACGGTTTATATTGACTTGATACAAGAGCTAATCAAAGGAAAGGAAATCATTTCTACAGCAATGATGAAAGAAGTAGAGCGTTGCAAAATGGCAGTGATGGAAGCAAGGGAAGGAAAAATTGTTACGATGGTTTCTAGCGGTGATGCAGGAGTATATGGTATGGCATCGCTAGTAATAGAAATCTGTGAAGAATTAAATGTGGATACAGAGATTGAAGTGGTATCTGGAATTACGGCAGCAACGAGTGCGTCGGCAGTATTAGGTGCTCCACTTACGCATGACTTCGCAGTGATTTCATTGAGTAATTTATTAACACCTTGGGAAAAAATCGAGAAACGGTTGGATTTAGCATCACAGGCTGGATTTACAATTGTTTTATATAATCCTAGTAGTAAAAAAAGGCATGATTTCTTAGAAAAAGCATGTCAAATCATCATGAGAAATATTGCAGATGATACGATGTGTGGTTATGTGCGTAATATAGGAAGAGAGGGACAAGGTCACAAGATACTGACATTGTCTGAGTTGAAAGAAGAGAAGGTAGACATGTTTACCACTGTCATTATAGGAAATGAAACAACGAAAGTGATTCAAGGGAAATTAGTAACACCTAGAGGGTATCGGATTCATGAATAAAAGAGTAATTGTATTTGCAGGGACACAAGAAGGAAGAGAAATCTGCGAATATTTATGCCAAAATCATATAGAGACTACAGCTTGTGTAGCAACAAAATATGGAAGCTTCTGTATAGAAAATATCACAGGGTTAAATGTACTGGAAGGTAGGTTAGAAGCACAAGAAATACGAGATTTAATTGCCCAGTATGATTATGTTGTAGATGCAAGTCATCCGTATGCGCAAGTGGTAAGCGAAAATATCAACACAGCGTATGAAACATTAAAGGACAAGCGTCCAAAGAAAATTAGAATCGTCAGAGAAAGTGCAAAAGAACAAGGAATACGTTTTGATAATATCATCACACTCTGTGAATATTTATCGAATAAAACAGGTAACATTTTGTTGACTACAGGAAGCAAAGATTTGCATCATTTTCAACAGATAAAAGCGTATGAATCTAGAGTATACCCTAGAATATTGCCGGCGATGGAATCACTAGAAAAAGCGATTCACTTAGGATTTCAACCATCCAATATTATCTGTATGCAAGGACCATTTTCAATCGAGATGAATGTAGCTATGATGCGAAGAGCTCAAATCAAGTATGTAGTGAGCAAAGATACAGGCGGAAATGGTGGATTCCCAGAGAAATTTCAAGCAGCAAAGATTACAGGAGCTACCTTGCTAACAGTTGGGAGACCAACAGTAGAACAAGGACTGACATTAGAAGAAGTGAAACAATTTTTTCTACAAGAACTCCACATCCAAACGAATAACGAGAAATGCAAGGTATTCCCTCTATTTCTTGATATGAAAGGGAAACAAGTATTAGTGGTTGGTGCAGGTAAAGTTGGCATGCGTAGAATAGAGAAACTTGCTTCATTCGCATGTTCACTAAAAGTAGTCGCACAAGAAAGGGATGCTTTGGAAGCGGATCATGTGCAGTATATTCAATCAGAATTTAAAGAAGAACACTTAGAACATTGTGATATTGTTATAGCAGCAACGAATGATAGGATGGTAAACGATGCAATTTATCAAGCGTGTAAAAAGCGCGGAATTCTGGTAAATGTGTGTGACAATCCAAAACAATGTGATTTTTATTTTCCAGCACTTTTTGACAATCATGATTTGATAGGAGGAATTGTCTCGAAAGATGGAGATAAACATAATGTAGTGAAAAATACAGTAGAGGCTATTAGGGACATATTATGAAGATTAGAGTAGGTACAAGAGATAGCAAATTAGCTATGATTCAGACAGAAATTGTGGTAGAAAATATCAAACAATACGACAGTAGCATTGAGATAGAAATTATACCAATGAAAACGACAGGAGATAAAATATTAGATGTAACCTTAGATAAAATTGGCGGAAAAGGGTTGTTTGTTAAAGAATTAGATGAGGCACTTCAGAAGGATATGGTGGACATTACTGTTCATAGCTTCAAAGATATGCCTATGGATGAGAATCCAGAATTACCGATCGTTGCTGTATCAAGGAGGGAAGACCCAAGGGATGTGCTGATTCTAAATAAGGAGAACATCGATGCAGACCAGTTGGATAAAAAGAGCCTTTTGGTAGGAACATCTAGCAAGCGTCGTCAAGTACAATTAGAGAAATTAGGCTATCAGAATATCAAACCAATTCGAGGAAATCTTGTCTCACGATTTAAGAAATTAGATGAAGGTGAATTCGATGCGATTGTTCTTGCTGCAGCAGGAATAAAAAGAAGTGGATTAGAAGACCGTATTTCTGAATATTTTTCGGTGGAAGAGATCATACCATCTGCAGGTCAAGGTGTACTAGCTGTACAAGGAAGAGCTGGTCAAGATTACAGTTACCTACAGCATTTTCATGATCCAAGTGTGTATATTGTAACCAAGGCAGAACGAGCTTTTGTACGTAAATTAGATGGAGGTTGCAGTACACCAACTGCTGCCTATGGGGTGATAGAAGCAGGTGAATTGTTATTAACTGGTCTATTCCAAAGTGATACGAATGAGCTTCTAATCAAACAAATAAAAGGGACATTAGAGGAAGCAGAGACGCTAGGGAAAACATTAGCACAGAGTATCTTAGATGAAATAGATAAAAAAGAGCGATTGAAAGGAACAGAGTCGTATGAATAATTCAACAGGTCAGGTAGGGTTCGTGGCACTAGTAGGGGCTGGACCTGGAGAAGTATCCTTATTAACACTACGAGCGAAAGAATTATTAGAACAAGCAGAGGTAGTAGTTTTTGATCGCTTAGTTTCTCAGGAAATTATGGAATTAATACCATGCGGTAGGAAATTAATTAATGTGGGGAAAGAAAATAATCACCATCGCATACCGCAAGAAGAAATCAATCAAATCCTAGTTAGAGAAGCGCTTGAGGGAAATTTGGTGGTTCGATTAAAAGGTGGAGACCCTTTCGTATTTGGACGAGGTGGTGAAGAAATAGAAACACTATTACTGCACAAGATTCCATATGAAGTAGTGCCAGGAATTACTTCAGCTATTGCAGCACCATCCTTTGCAGGGATTCCCGTCACCCATAGAGATTTTTGTAGTAGTTTTCATGTGATTACGGGACACCAAAAGAAAAATGAAGCATTGAAGGTTGATTTTGATAGTCTAGTGCAGACAAAAGGAACTTTAATATTTCTGATGGGAATTAGCACTTTGAAAGAAATTTGTGAAGGGTTAATCAAAGCAGGGATGGAAGGAAAAATGCCAGCAGCATTAGTAGAAAATGGAACCCGTTCGAATCAGCGTAAAGTAGTTGCAACAATCGAATCGATTTATGAGAAAGCAGTGCAAGAGAAATTTCAATCGCCTTCTATTATTATTGTAGGAAAAGTATGCGCGTTATCACACGAATTTGATTGGTTCACAACACGACCACTACATGGAGAACGGATCCTAGTGACAAGTCCTACTAATTCAGCAAAACAACTTCAAAAAGAGCTAAGAGCATTTGGTGCAGAAGTGTTTGATTTACCAATGATACAAATAGAACCATTGCCTGTAGAAGAATCGTTAACAAAAGAAATTCATGGTATTTCAGAGTATAGGTATCTTGTCTTTACAAGTAAAAATGGTGTTATCCAATTTTTTGAGCATTTAGAGAAAATGGGGAAAGACGCAAGATGTTTGTACCATACAAAAATCGTAGCAGTAGGACCTTCCACAGCTACCGTGTTAAAAAGCTACGGAGTACGAGCAGATTTCGTACCAAAGACATATAATGCATATAGTCTCGCCGAGGAATTGATTCCAGAAATTGAAGAGAATGACAAAGTGCTGATTCTTCGAGCAGAAAAAGGAAATTATGAATTGCTTCAACAATTAGAAAAGAAAAATATAAAGTATAAAGAACTGAAATTATATAAAACTACTCAGATTAATCAAGGAAGCGTAGCACAAATCACACAAGAAAAAATCATAGTATGCTTTACAAGTGCATCCACAGTGGAGAGTTTTATGCAAAATCAACCAAATTTAACAAATGTTTTGGGAATTTGTATTGGAGAACAAACAGCTACAATGGCAAAACAGTATGGGATAGCATATGAAGTCTCAGAGGTGGCTACAGTACATAGTATGGTGGAAAAAATATTAGAAAAAAAGGAGCGTTAATTATGAAAGGTATTATTATTTTAGCCCATGGAAGTAGGGAGAAATCAACAGAAAGTACATTAATTCAGATTGTAGAGATGGTAAAACAACAAGTCGTAGATTATGAAATAGAATACGCATTTATGGAATTTTCAGGGAAATGTATAGAGGTGGGATTAGAGAATTTAGTAGCAAAAGGAATCAAAGAAATTGTGGCAGTACCATATTTTTTGTTTAGTGGCATTCATATTCGAGAAGATATCCCAGAGGAATTAGCAAAATTCACAGAAAAGCACAGTGATGTAACCATAACGATGGGGCAAACGTTGGGCGTAGATGAACGATTAGCAGCTGTATTAGTAGATCGCGTAAAAGCGGCGTTATAATATAGTAGAGTAGGAGAAGGTGATGACAAAAAAATTGCTTTATATTATTGGTGCAGGAATGGGACACGAAACCCAGCTTACAGGGCAGGGGGTGGAAGTATTAGAACAAGCAGATGTCGTTTATGCATTTGGACGAATTTCGGCTTTATATAGAGAAACATATCCTAATATTATTTCTTGTGAATACACAACGCTCATTGAGAAACTTCATCAAGAGAAAAACGACAATGTTGCAGTTTTGGTGTCTGGAGATGTTGGGTTTTTTAGTATGGCAAAAACGCTTCGTAACTACTTTGAAGATCGATTCGAAGTTATAAATATTGCTGGAATTAATTCTATGCAATATTTGTGTGCAAAGCTTGGAATTTCCTATGAGAACATCAAAGTGTTAAGTCTCCATGGAAGAAATTCCATTTCAAAGCTCTTAGGAACGATTGCTTATCACGAACACACTTTCCTACTAACAGGTGGTTACAATACTACTGCTGTGATATTGGATTATTTGGAACAGCACTTACAAGCATATACAGAGTCAGATTTTATCATTACAATTGGCGATAGCTTATCTATGGACACAGAGAAAGTAATAACTGGAAGTATAAAAGAACTCTTACAGTATAAAGACTTCTCAGATTTAACCGTAATGTTCGTGCATCATATCAATCATAAACCAAAGTGCCAACATTATAGAGATGAAGCATTTATACGCAGTAATGTACCCATGAGTAAACGAGAAATTCGTAGCCTTGCAGTGGACTATTTAACTATTAAAAAGGACGATATCGTATATGATATCGGTGCGGGAACAGGGTCTGTTACAGTGGAATTAGCTAGTTTTGCGCATGAAGGTATGGTGTATGCCTTGGAGAAAAATCCAGAAGCCTATGAAACAATCCAGCAGAATGTGAAGAGATTTGGAAGTTATAATGTGTGTCCTCTTTTATGCAACGCTATGGATAAAATGGGGGAGTTACCAATTCCAGACAAGGTGTTCATAGGTGGAAGCTCAGGTGATATTCCACAAATGTTAGAAGTACTATTTCATAGAAATCCGAAAGTGGAGCTATTGATTACCGCAATTACGCTAGAGACTTTAAATGTGTCAATGCAAGCACTAAAAGAACGGAATCTAGACTATGAAGTGAGTTGCATCAATAGTTCGTGTAGTAAGAAACTTGGAAGTTATCATCTTATGATGGCTAATAATCCAGTTTATCTAATATGGGCAAGACAAGGCGAGGCGTTAGAATGAGCAAATGTAAAGATCAAATCAACCGTATATTAATAGCTGGAACTCATAGTGGATGCGGAAAAACGACGGTGACATGTGGGATTTTACGAGCATTACAAAAACGAAAGATAGATGTTCGGGCATTTAAGTGTGGACCAGATTATATCGATCCCATGTTTCATAGTGAAGTGATTGGCACAAAGTCCCGCAATATTGATATGTTTCTATGCCCGAAAGAAATAACGAAGGCTCTATTTGCTGAGAATAGTAGTACGAATGAAAATAGCCTATCTTTGGTAGAAGGGGTCATGGGATACTATGACGGATTGGGTGGAAATACAGTTCAGAATTCTACTTATCACATAGCAGAAGAGTTTCAGATTCCAACCATACTAGTGGTAGATTGCAAAGGGGCATCTATCTCTATTGTGGCTATGATACAGGGGTACCAAAATTATAAAGAAAATCATATTGTCGGAGTTATCTTAAATAGAGTAACACCGATGATGTTACCATTTTATCGTGAAATGATTGAAAAAGAAACAGGGTTAGAAGTATTAGGCTGTTTACCAAAGGAACCAATGGCAATGATAGAGAGTCGTCATCTAGGACTCGTAACAGCTCAGGAAATTGAGCATTTAAATCAAAAAATTGAGGTGTTAGGGGAATTGGTAGAACAATATATAGATGTAGATAGACTCCTTGCAATTGGTCATACGGCAGCTCCGTTTCAATATGAAGCAAATCGAGTGGGATATCCAATCGATGAAAAGGCAGAGAAGGAATTCGACGGAATACATATTGCAGTGGCAAGGGATAAAGCGTTTTGTTTCTATTATGAAGATGGACTCCATACGCTAGAAACATTAGGAGCACATCTGCATTATTTCTCACCACTAGAAGATGATGAATTGCCAGAAGAGGTAGTCGGGATAATTTTAGGGGGAGGATATCCAGAACTCTATCTAGAAACCCTTAGTAAGAATGAATCAATGCAAGCCTGTATTCGAAACGCGCATCATAAAAGTATGCCAATATACGCAGAATGCGGTGGATTTATGTATTTGGGAAAATCGATAGAAGGACATAGAATGGTAGGCATTATCGATATGCATTGTGAGATGACTACGAAATTAAATCAGTTTGGATATGTGAAACTTACACCGATTAGAGAAGGAACGTTCATTGAGGAATCAGTTCATGCACATGAATTTCATTATTCAAAAAGTGATATGGAACCATTTGCATATCAAGCAAAAAAAACGACAGGGAAATCATGGGAAACAGGATATAGTGAAGGGAATATATTTGCCCAGTACCCACACATCCATTTTTCAGGACAAGTGGAATTGGCCAAGAAATTTTTAACGAAATGTAAGGAATATAAAGAAACGGAGAACTAGAATGGCAAAAGCAATTATGATTCAAGGCACAACTTCAAATGCAGGAAAGAGTATCGTAGCAGCAGCACTTTGTAGAATTTTCGCACAAGATGGATACAAAGTGGCTCCATTTAAATCCCAAAACATGGCGTTGAATTCTTATATAACAGAGCAAGGACTTGAAATGGGACGAGCGCAAGTAGTACAAGCTGAGGCGGCTTATAAAGTTCCAGATGTACGTATGAACCCTATTTTATTAAAGCCAACGAGTGATCAAGGATCACAAGTGATTGTAAATGGGGAAGTAATGGGGAATATGAAAGCGGTGGAGTACTATCGTAATAAAAAAGCATATGTGCCAGCAATTATGGAAGCCTACGAATCCCTTGCAGAAGAAAATGATATTATTGTAATTGAAGGAGCAGGTAGCCCAGCAGAAATTAATTTGCAAGAAAATGATATCGTTAATATGGGGATGGCTAAGATGGCAAAAGCGCCGGTACTCATGGTAGGTGATATTGATCGTGGTGGTGTGTTTGCGGCACTATATGGAACATATATGTTACAGAAGGAAGAAGAAAAATCCTACATAAAAGGCAATATCATTAATAAATTCCGTGGTGATTTGAAGATTCTACAGCCGGGAATTGATATGATGGAAGAGCTAGTACCAGTACCAGTAGTTGGAACCATTCCTTATTTTCATTTGCAGATTGATGAGGAAGATAGTTTATCAGAGTCGTTAACAAACCAAGGAGTGAGGGAGATAGATATTGCAGTACTTCGATTACCCAAGATCTCTAATTTTACAGATTTCAATGCATTTGAAATATTTGCTGGAATAAAGGTGCGCTATATTTCAAATCTTAGTCAATTTGGAAAACCAGATTTATTAATCATTCCAGGGTCTAAAAATACAATAGAGGATTTGAAATGGATGCGAGAATCAGGAGTGGAATCTCAAGTGCTAAAATATGCAAGTGCTGAAGGCGCCATCTTTGGAATTTGTGGCGGGTACCAAATATTAACCAATAGCCTCCAAGACCCTTTTAACGTAGAAGGTGGCGGCGTGCAACGAGGATTAGGATTGATTAACGCAGATACCATTTTCCAGAAAGAGAAAACAAGAACCCAAGTAGAAGGCGTTATTAAGAATGCACAAGGAATTTTTGCAAATTTGAATCATAAGACATTTGAAGGGTATGAAATTCATATGGGGGTAACAGAAGTGACAAAACCTATGAATCATTTAACCTATAGAAATAGAAGCGAAAGCAAAGAAAAGCAACAAGTGGGAACGGACGGCGTATCGATTGGGAATATTTATGGTAGTTATATTCATGGACTATTTGATAGCGAAGAAATAGTAATTACCATGGTGCAAGCGCTTGCTGCGAAGAAAGGAATCACATTTGAAGCGCATACAACAGGAAGCCTTCAGGAATTTAAGAATCGCGAATATGATAAATTAGCGGATATTGTGAGAGAGAGCTTAGATATGAAGCACATTTATCAGATACTAGAAGAAGGAATTTAAAGGAACGTAAATTCTTGCAACAAGGGGGGGATAGCTTTGATAACTTATTATTTACCAAATGAAATTGAAGATAAAAGCTTTCAGATCATTACAAAAGAATTGGAAGATATGGAAGTACAAATAGAGGAAAAAACAGCACCGATATTGAAGCGTGTCATACATACTTCCGCAGATTTTGAATACGTAGAGAATCTAGTGTTTTCAGAAACTGCTGTAGATGCGGCGCTACAAGCTTTATCAGAAGGGTGTGTAATTGTTACTGATACCAATATGGCGCTAGCCGGAATTAACAAACCTTGTCTGGGGAAACTAGGCTGTGAAGCGTATTGTTATATTGCGGACGAAGATGTACGAATAAGAGCTAAAAAAAATGGAACTACAAGAGCGACACAGTCCATGATAAAAGCGTCTGAAGTAGAGAAGCCATTGATCCTTGTAATAGGGAATGCACCAACGGCACTGATTCAACTGCACGAAATGATAGAACAAGGTGCCATCACACCGAGACTTATTATTGGAGTACCAGTAGGATTTGTAAATGTAGTGGAGTCGAAAGAATTGATTATGCAAAGCTCTGTTCCATATATTGTGGCAAAAGGACGAAAAGGCGGCAGTAACGTAGCAGCAGCCATTATTAATGCACTGATGTATATGAAAAATCCAAGTAGAAGTTAGGGAATCTTTATAGCACGAAAGAGGATAGCAAGGAGTTTTTGCGATGAATAAATATCAAATAAAAGAATTGAATTTAGAAGCAATGCATCAAGCAAAGCGTAATTGGGATGGAATTGCAACCCCATTAAATAGCTTAGGGAAGCTAGAAGATGTCATCGTTCAATGTGCTGGGATTTTTGAAACAGATAAAGTTCGAATCCAGAAAAAAGCAGTAGTAGTTATGTGCGCAGACAATGGGATAGTAGAAGAAGGCGTTACACAAGTAGGACAAGAGGTAACGAAAATCGTAGCAGAAAATATGACAACGGATAAGGCCACTGTAGCACTTATGAGCAAACATTGTGGAGCAGATCTCATTGTAATAGATATTGGTATGGCATCTGATTCTGAAAATGCAGATATTGTTAACAAAAAAGTGATGTATGGTACAAAGAATTTCGCGAAAGAATGTGCGATGACTATAGAACAAGTGGAAGCAGCAATCCAAGTAGGTATCGACATGGTAAGGCAGTTGAAATTACTTGGATATGATGTAATAGCTACAGGAGAAATGGGGATTGGGAATACAACCACGAGTAGCGCAATTGCTTCGTGTATTCTGAATCAAGATCCAGGGATTGTGACAGGAAAAGGTGCAGGACTTAGTGCTAGCGGATTATTGAGAAAAACCCAACTTATTCAAGAAGCATTAGCGAAGCATAACCCCAATCGAGAAGATGGAATCGATATTCTTGCTAAAATAGGTGGGTTAGACATTGCGGGAATGTGTGGAATGTTCATAGGAGGTGCAATCTATCGAGTTCCGATTTTAATCGATGGATTTATTTCGGCAACAGCCGCTTTGGTTGCACAGACTATAGATGTTCGTACAAAAGCATTCATGATTCCAACGCATGTATCGGCGGAACCAGCTGGTGAAATGTTGTTGGATGCGCTAGGATTAGAGCCGATGCTAAGTTTGCATATGTGTCTAGGAGAAGGGACAGGTGCAGTAATGGCGTTTAATATATTGGAAACAGCAAGCTTGATTTATAATGAAATGTGTAATTTTCAAGAAATAGAAATCGATGCATACGAGCCCTTCGATTAAAGGAGAATAAAAATATGGTTGTGTTCATTATAGGGGGATCCGCTTCAGGAAAATCAGAATATGCAGAAAATTTGAGTGTACGACTTGCGCAAGAAGCACCCAAGCTATATATAGCCACAATGGAACCCTTCGGAGAAGAGGCGAAATATCGAATAGAGAGACATCATGCGCTTCGCAAGAATAAAGGATTTCATACGCTAGAGCGGTATCGAAACCTAAAAGAAATAAAAGAAGAGGGGTATCATACAATTTTATTAGAATGTATGTCCACGCTTCTTGCAAATGAACGATTCGCAGAAGAGAAGAACAAGGGTAACTACGTAGAATCGATATTGCGCGGAATCGAAACATTAAAAAGTCGCAGTGAGCATCTAATTCTTGTGAGCAATAAGATATTTGACGATGGTGTAGAATATGCGGATGAAACAAAAGGGTATATTAAAGACCTGGGAGAAATCAACAGGAGATTATCTCAAGATGCAGATGTAGTAATAGAAATTGTTTGTGGAATTCCAGTGATTCACAAAGGGCAGGAGAAACTAAATGGGGAAATTAAAACAAATGTGTAATAGTTTGATTATATGTATCTCTATGTATTCCATTATCCCGATGCCTCGGATTGAATGGGAAGAAAAAAGCATGAAATATATGTTGTGTTTTTTACCGGTGATTGGTGGGATTATCGGAAGTTGTATGATAGGAGTCTATCCTTTACTCACAAGTTTTACAGTTACTTTTCAGGCGATAGCATTACTACTAATACCTGTAATTCTATCAGGCGGTATCCATATTGATGGGGTGATTGATACTTGCGATGCGTATTTTTCCTATGGTGATAGAGAAAAGAAATTGGAAATTCTAAAAGATCCGAGAACAGGTGCTTTTGGGGTGCTTGGTGCAATTGTATATTTTGTGTGTTTGTATGGAATCTATGTACAACTGATAGAAACAAAAACATTACAAGTGATAGTCTTACCCATAATCTTTATCATAAGTCGTGCTGTGGGTGCTATCTGTATGATAAAAATGCCCAATGCAAAAAAAGATGGATTAGGAGCAGAATTTTCGAATACTGCTGCGCAGAATATAGTAGTTGGAATATTGGGCATGTGGATAGTAGCCAGTGGGGTAATCTTATGTGCAACAGACAGGAATATATTCATGATATTTGTTGCAACGATAGCCGTATTTCTTTTGGGGATCTTGCCACTGTACGTGAAAAAATTTGGTGGAATCACAGGCGATCTCACGGGATGTATTATATCGTTATTAGAGCTATTACTGCCGTTTAGTATGGCGATAGGAGGTGTGTTGCTATGATATTTATAACAGGGGGGATGGCACAAGGAAAGACAGCGTTTGCAGAAAGCTTTTGTTATCCAATTCTGGATGATTTAGAGATGAATATCCAAAATTGGATAACGCAAGGACTGGATACAGAATCTGATATACTACTACAGATAGAACAAGAAGTTCGCCAGATTTGTAATACTGCAACGACAGAAACGATGTGGAAGCAAAATGTAGTTGTAGTATCGCGAGAAATAGGGTGTGGAATTATACCTATAGAGAAAACGGAAGTCCGTTGGAGAGAACTGGCAGGGCGCATTGCATGTATGATAGCGAGTCATGCAGAAGAAGTATATAAAATGGAATCAGGGATTGCGGTGAAAATCAAATGAAATTGTATTTTGTAAGACATCTAAAAACAAAAGGAAATTATGAGAAAAGATATATTGGTTGCACGGATGAATCGATAGCGTTCAATGGAGATGAGCAAATAAATTACAAATTACCAGAATATCCAGATAAGATATATGCAAGTCCAATGAAGCGCTGTATCCAGACTGCTCATTTCTTATATCCAGAAAGAAAAGTATGTACCAAAGAATGGTTAAAGGAAATGAATTTTGGAGAGTTTGAAAATCACACCTATGAAGAATTAAAAGATAATAAGAATTATCAAGATTTCATACAAGGAATAGAAAACCCCATAGGTGGAGAAAGCCGAACTAGTTTCAAAGAGAGATGCCTTCGCGTATTTCATGAGATTACTGCAGAATGTAAACCAGAAGATGAGATTGTAATTGTCTGCCATGGTGGAACAATCATGGCTATTATGGAGAAATTAGAGGTACAGCATAGAAGTTTTTACGATTATCAGATACCAAATGGTGGCGTGTATGAATGCGAATATCATATGGAAGATGACATGTTGTTGATACGGGGGCGAAGTGAATGAAGATTGCAATGATAATAGGAATTGCATTTGTACTAGATATGCTATTTGGGGATCCAAGGTGGATGTATCATCCGATTTGTCTTATTGGAACTGTAATACATAAATTAGAAAATGTTCTGCGGCGAGTAATAAAGAATGAATTAGTAGGAGGATTTTTATTAGTTGTCATTATGATATCACTTTCATTTAGCGTTCCATACTTTACTTTGTTTTATTGTTATAGATGGAATTATTATTTAGGTGTTGTAGTAGAAATTCTATGGTGTTACCAGATCTTTGCGGCAAAATCATTAAAAGAGGCAGCGCTTCAAGTGTATAAACCATTAAACGAAGATAACATGGAAGAATCACGAAAATACCTTTCTTACATCGTAGGGCGAGATACAGAGAACTTAGAGAAACAAGGGATTATAAAAGCGACAGTGGAAACGGTTGCAGAAAACACAACAGATGGAGTGATAGCACCATTATTATTTATGGCGCTAGGAGGCGCACCTCTAGCCTTTATGTATAAGGCGATTAATACAATGGATTCCATGGTAGGATACAAAAATAAAACATATATCTTGTTTGGAAGATGCGCAGCGAAAGTAGACGATATAGCAAACTATATTCCAGCTAGAATTACAGCGATATTTATGATAATAGCGGCGCATATCCTGAATTACAATGGGAAAGGTGCGTTTACAATATATAAGCGAGATAGGAAAAATCATAAAAGTCCCAATGCAGCGCAGACAGAATCTGTGTGTGCAGGAGCACTAAATGTCCAGTTGGCAGGCGATGCAATGTACTTTGGGGAATTGTATCAGAAACCAACAATTGGGAACGATATCCGCCAGATTGAAGCAGAAGATATTAAACATGCGATTAAATTGATGTATTTTACATCAGCAGAAATATTGGTCATTACGATCATATTAATTATCATATTTTAAAAGACAGAAGAAAAGGAGCACAGAATCATGCACGGTGGAGACATTTATACATTTCAAAGGGCGACAGGAAAGACGCCTCTTGATTTTTCGGAAAATACAAATCCGTACGGATTGCCAGTAGGTGTCAAAAATGCAATGTTAGAAAACATTGATTACTTGAATCGGTATCCAGATCCAAATTGCAGAGCGCTTACAGAAGTGGTAGCTCACTACCTTGGAATTTCCGAAGACTATCTGTTATTTGGTAACGGTGCAGCAGATATTATTTATAGAATTGCCTATGCATTAAAACCGAAAAAAGCATTGATTCTTGCACCGACTTTTTCCGAATATGAGGCTTCTCTAAGAAGTGTAGGGACAGAAGTAAGTTATTTTTTATTAGAAGAAAGAAACCAGTTCACGCTTACAGAAGAAATAATAGAAGCTATTCCAGAAAATAACATAATATATATATGCAATCCGAACAATCCTACGGGGAAAATGTGTGAGTATGCATTGATGAAAAAAATCATGGAAGCTTGTGAAAAGCATAGAACCTATTTAGTGGTAGATGAATGTTTCATGGATTTTGTAGAAAAAAATTTTGAATATTCGTTGTTACAAGAGGTAAAAACATTTCAGCATCTCATTATCTTAAAAGCCTTTACAAAAGTATTTGCTATGGCAGGGATTCGTTTAGGATATTGTATAACGTCGAACAAGAGCGTGCTTGAAAACATCAAACAATCAGGCCAACCTTGGACTGTATCGTCTATCGCTCAAATAGCAGGAATTGCATGCTGTCAAGAAAACATATATTTGGAAGAAAGCTTGGCGGAAATAAAGAAAGAAAGAGTTTACATGATAGAATCCTTGCAGAATCTAGGAGTTAGGGTTTATGAAAGTGATGTAAATTATGTACTGTTTCGATATCATGCGCACTTAGCTGAATCATTGATGAAATATGGGATAATGATTCGCGTGTGTAATGATTACAATGGATTAGACGATAGCTACTATCGAGTTGCGATAAAACTTCACCACGAAAATAAAAAACTAATTATGGCATTACAGGAAATTAGACAGGAGGAACCACATGAAGTTATTACCTAGACGCACGAATACTACGCATCCAGTTGGTTTTCATGTTTGTTGTATTACAGTGATGCTCGAACGATTAGCCTATTATGGAATCAAACCTATTTTATTATTATTTCTCATAACCTCAGTTGCACAAGGCGGCTTAGGGATTGACACAACAGAAGCTACAATCCTTACTGCGAATCTTATTGCATACACTGCTATAGCACCGATGATAGGAGGAGTTATCTCTGATCGATGGTTAGGGGCAAGATATGCAGTGACAGCTGGTATTTTATTAATGGCAGTTGGATATGGCATGGGGTGGTTAGCAGCAGACATCGCAGGAATTAATCTCATGATATTGCTCGTTTCTATAGGTACAGGTCTCTTCAAAGGAAATATTAATACATTAATCGGATGTCAATATAAGGAACAAAGTCAATTAGATGCTGCATTTTCGATACAATATTCCTATATAAATATAGGGACATTTGTAGGATCTCTAGTGACAGGGTACTTGTATTTACATGTTTTTGCGCAGGAAGAAATCCTAGGATTCAGGCAATGCTTTCTAGTAGCAGCTTGTTATTGTGTGGTAGCGGCTATTTGGTTTGTAATTCACTGGGAAAAACTGCAAGGACAAGGGATGCAGCCGAATAAATATTTGAGTGCAGAACGAGGAATGCTTACAAAAATAGAGAGACAGCATATTATATCTATAGTAATAGTAGCTTTTCTATCCGTGATATTTTGGTTGTTTTATTTTCAGCAAGACTTGTCGCTTGTGATATATATGAGCGAGTTTGTGAATATGAATGTATGTGGATTTGTCATACCTACTTCGTGGGTTACGACATCTTGGAATGGGTTGTTATGTATCATACTTGGGGGAGTAATGGCTAAAATATGGAAACGACTAGCAATGCGACCACAAGGAGATGTCACGATATTTAGTAAAATCAGTTACAGTTTCGCGTTTCTAGGAATCGCGTTTGGAGTAATGGCATTATGTGAGTACTTGCGTATCACAGATGGAGGTAGTTCGGCTCAAGTAAGTGTTCTTTGGCCACTTATATTTATTAGTCTATTGACAATAGGTGAAATGTGTTTTTCACCGTTACGTCATGCTATGGTAAGCAAATATGCACCAAAACAATATCTATCACTTCTTATGGGCGTGATAGCGTCCTCTTCGTTTTTTGCAAATAAACTCAGTCCTTATATACAAATCTTTGTAAACGAACTAAAGGCATTTACAGTGTTTGCAGGAATTTTCTTGGCAATGATATTTCTGTGTATTATCTTATTATGTATGCATAAAAAACTAAATTCTTTATTAGGGGAAGAATCGCAAGTGTAGTGCTTGCACCCCAGAAACACTGGTATGTATCACTATATATAGTGGTCTATATTACAATGAGGCTATGTGACAATATAACGATTACAGCGGTATGTCTAGGGGGAAAAGGATGAGGAAAGAAATTACAGTTACATCAGAAGAAGCTAGAGAAAAAGGATTTGAATGGAGAAGCAACGGAGAGTCCATTACCATTACTGGATATAAAGGAAGGCGTCGACATATCCAGATTCCATGGTTTATTGATGACTTGCCAGTAGTGGAGGTTAAAGAAAGTGCTTTTTGTAAATTGAGTTTACTTAGTGTGAAAATCCCAGATACCCTTGAAGTGATCGGTGCGGAAGCGTTTGAACAATGTGAAAATCTAAGATGTGTGCATTTGGGATATGGAGTAAAAGAAATAAATGATCAAGCATTTTCAAGATGTAGTGCACTAGAGAGTATAAAGATACCAGCGAGCGTGGAGATGATGGGAAATTATGTTTTTTATGAATGTTCGAGTCTGTTATCTTAAGTGGAATTAATTATAGTAGGAAAAGATTATAATCAGTGTGTGGGTATACTGGTTATAGTCTTTTTTTGTTTCAGAAATAGGAATGTAAAAATATAATAATTCCATAGAAATTTGTTGAAAACTTTAATGCGGTAGAGTATACTAAAATAGGTATAAAATTTATTAAATTTTTATTATATAGAAAATGGAGGAAAGATCTATGAGTAACAACACAGCAAGCTCAGCGAGTAAGAGAATTACTAAGTTACTTGATGAGGGGAGTTTTGTTGAAATTGGTGGTGCAATCACAGCTAGAAGTACTGATTTTAACATGACAGAGAAAGCAACTCCTGCAGATGGTGTCATAACTGGCTACGGAGTGATTGATGGCAATTTGGTATATGTATATAGCCAAGATGCTACAGTATTACAAGGTTCTATGGGTGAAATGCATGCGAAAAAAATTGTTAATATTTATGATATGGCAATGAAAATGGGTGCACCTGTTATAGGATTAGTTGATTGTTCTGGACTTAGATTACAAGAAGCAACAGATGCGCTTAATGCTTTTGGAACATTGTACATGAAACAAACATTGGCATCAGGAGTGATTCCACAATTGACAGCTATTTTTGGTATGTGTGGTGGTGGATTAGCAGTAGTTCCAGCTCTTACAGACTTTACATTTATGGAAGAGAAAAAAGCTAAATTGTTTGTTAACGCACCAAATGCAATTGAGGGAAATGAAGTTTCTAAGTGTAATACAGCTTCTGCAACATTCCAATGTGAAGAAACAGGACTTGTAGATGCAGCAGGAACAGAAGAAGAAATTATTGCACAATTGCGTACATTAGTTACGATTCTTCCAGCTAATAACGAAGATAATGATGCATATGATGAGTGCTTAGATGATTTAAATCGTGCATGCACAGGTATCGAAAATGCAACAGAAGATACAGCGATAGCACTTGCGA
The DNA here is from genome assembly GCA_044425815.1 of Eubacteriales bacterium. GTDB lineage: Bacteria > Bacillota > Clostridia > Lachnospirales > Lachnospiraceae > CAUPWF01. Next base: position 41,111 of record JAWXVA010000003.1, on the reverse strand, counting down.
CTATTTCAGATAATGGAATCTTTGTAGAGACGAAAAAAGAATTTGCAAAAGATATGGTTACAGGATTTATTCGTTTGAATGGTATGACTGTTGGAGCGGTAGCTAACCGTTCAAAAGTGTACGATGAAAATGCAGAAGTAGTAGCAGAATTTGATGGTTCATTATCTGCGAAAGGTGCTAGAAAAGCTGCTCAGTTCGTTACGTTCTGTGATGCTTTCAATATTCCAATCCTTACATTAACAAACGTAAATGGATTTAAAGCAACAAAATGCTCGGAAAAATTATTAGCAAAAACAACAGCAAAATTAACATACGCATTTGCAAATGCAACAGTACCTAAAGTAAATGTTGTAATTGGAAAAGCTTATGGAAGTGCATACATTACTATGAATAGTAAAGCAATTGGAGCTGATATGGTATACGCATGGCCAACAGCTAGTATTGGCATGATGGATGAGAATATGGCAGCTAAGATTATGTATGCAGATGCAGATGCTGCAACTATGAAAGAAAAAGCGGCAGAATACAAGGCACTTCAATCAAGTGTGGAATCAGCAGCTAGAAGAGGGTATGTGGATACAATTATTGATCCAGTTGATACACGTAAGTATGTAATTGGTGCATTTGAAATGTTATTCACAAAAAGAGAAGATCGTCCAAGTAAAAAACATGGCACGGTTTAATGAGAGGTGACGTCCAGTGAGGAAAAAAATTAGCTTATTATTATTAGCGCTAATTTGTACATTTAGTTTAGCTGGTTGTACAAGTTCAGAAAGCGCTGAACAAGATGTTACCACTATTACACAGTTAGGTAGCGGATTGACATCTATATTTGCTTCTATGGATCAAGAATCAATGGATTATTACATAGAAGGCGAAGAATTTGATATCTCGACAATATTGTATGATTCAGGAATCCCATCTGATGGATATACTTTTTCAGAAGTAGTAAGTGCATGGAGCACAGGCTTGCAAGATTGTGGAACATTTATCCAAATTAATGGCGATTACGAAGCAGAAGTAGATGGAACAGAAGTGACATTAGTAGCTGAAGCTTCTTATAGTGAAAGAGATGCAAAGATTACATACATCTTTGACGATGGAAGATTAGAATCTTTGACTATTGACCCAGTGTATTCATTTAATGAAATTATTATGAAAGCTGTATTGAATACATTATTGGGAATGGGAACTGTATTTTTAGTATTAATATTTATTGCTTTTATTATTTCACTGTTTAAGTACATTCCAGCTTTGGAAGAAAAATTCAAGAAAAAAGCAGCTCCAGTAGCAGCGGCTCCAGTAGTTGTGGAACCAGTGGTAGCAGTAGCTGAAACAAGTGTAAGTGCAGAGTTAGATTTAATTGCAGTAATTACAGCAGCGATTGCTGCATCAGAAGGAACTACAACAGATGGATTTGTTGTTCGTTCAATTAAACGTAAAAAATCAAATAAATGGAATGGATAATCAGGAGGAAATTTCAATGAAAAATTATACAATTACAGTAAACGGAGTTGCATATGATGTTGTAGTAGAAGAAAAAGGAGCTGGAGTGGCACCAATCGCAGCAGCACCAGTAGCGGCAGCACCAGCAGCACCAGTAGCCGCACCAGCAAAAGCAGCAGGAGCTGGAAGCATCCAAGTAACAGCAGGAGCAGCAGGTAAAGTATTTAAAGTAGAAGCTAGTGTAGGACAAGCAGTGAAAAAAGGTGATACAGTTATTATCATTGAAGCTATGAAGATGGAAATTCCTGTAGTAGCACCAGAAGATGGAACAGTAGCAAGTATTGATATTGCAGTAGGCGATGCAATTGAATCAGGAGCAGTATTAGCAACATTAAACTAAGAAACAGTATGGAGGTTTTAACATGGATTATATTTTAAATGCATTAGACAATCTATTGCATCAAACAGCCTTCTTTAATCTAAGTTTAGGAAATCTAGTAATGATTGCAGTTGCTTGCGGTTTCTTATATTTAGCGATTAGACACGGTTTTGAGCCACTTCTTCTTACACCGATTGCATTTGGTATGTTATTAGTTAATATCTATCCAGATATTATGATGTCGACAGAAGAAGCTGCGAATGGAGTAGGCGGTTTACTTTATTACTTTTATTTATTAGATGAGTGGGCAATTCTTCCATCACTTATTTTCTTAGGTGTTGGGGCGATGACCGACTTTGGACCATTGATTGCGAATCCTAAAAGTTTCTTGTTAGGTGCAGCAGCTCAATTTGGTATTTTTGCAGCATATTTAGGTGCGATGGCTTTGGGATTCTCGGATAAAGCAGCAGCAGCTATTTCAATTATCGGTGGTGCAGATGGACCAACCTCTATCTTCCTTGCTGGTAAATTAGGACAAACAGCACTTATGGGACCGATTGCGGTTGCAGCGTATTCGTATATGTCACTTGTACCGATTATTCAACCACCTATTATGAAGGCGCTTACTACAGAAGAAGAACGTAAAATTAAGATGGAACAATTAAGACCAGTATCTAAATTAGAGCGGATTTTATTCCCTATCGTTGTTACGATTGTAGTTTGTTCGATTCTACCATCAACAGCTCCACTGGTAGGTATGTTGATGCTAGGTAACTTATTCAAAGAATCAGGCGTGTGTAGACAATTAGTGGACACTGCTTCGAATGCTTTGATGTATATCGTAGTTATTTTATTAGGAACTTCAGTTGGTGCTACTACAAGTGCAGAAGCGTTCATTAATATGGAAACTATCTATATCGTAGTGCTTGGACTATTAGCATTTATGTTTGGTACAGCATCAGGTATTGTATTTGGTAAAATCATGTGTAAAGTAACTGGAGGTAAAATCAATCCACTTATTGGTTCGGCAGGGGTATCAGCTGTACCTATGGCAGCTAGAGTATCACAAAAGGTTGGAGCGGAAGCGGATCCTACCAACTTCTTACTTATGCATGCAATGGGACCTAACGTAGCAGGTGTTATTGGTACGGCGGTAGCAGCGGGAACATTCATGGCTATCTTTGGTGTGTAATCAGATAAGACCTATTTTTAAATGAAAAAGGAGATGTTATAGAGATGGAAAGAAAACCAATTAAATTAACAGAGACCATTCTTCGTGATGCACATCAATCATTGATTGCTACAAGAATGACTACAGAACAGATGCTTCCTATTATTGATAAAATGGACAAAGTAGGATACCACTCAGTAGAGTGCTGGGGCGGAGCTACATTTGATGCATCACTTCGATTCTTAAAAGAAGATCCATGGGATAGATTACGTCAGTTCCGTGATGGATTTAAAAACACAAAATTACAAATGTTATTCCGTGGACAAAATATCTTAGGATATCGTCCATATGCTGATGATGTTGTAGAATATTTCGTACAAAAATCAGTGGCAAATGGAATGGATATTATTCGTATTTTCGACTGTTTGAATGATATGAGAAACTTACAAACAGCTGTCAAAGCTACGAATGCTGAAAAAGGACATGCACAAGTTGCCTTATCTTATACATTAGGAGATGCCTATACGGTAGAATATTGGCAAGGAATTGCAAAAGAATGTGAAGAAATGGGTGCAAACTCAATTTGTTTGAAAGATATGGCTGGATTATTACTTCCATATAAAGCAACAGAGATGATAGAAGCATTAAAAGATGCAGTAGATATCCCTATTCAACTTCACACACACTACACATCAGGTGTTGCTTCTATGACATATATGAAAGCAATTGAAGCTGGAGTAGACGTAGTGGATACAGCGATGTCACCATTTGCGCTTGGTACATCACAACCAGCTACAGAAGTTATGGTTGAAACATTCAAGGGTACAAAATTTGATACAGGATATGATCAAGCATTACTAGCAGAAATCGCGGATTATTTCAGACCACTTCGTGACAAAGCGCTTGAATCTGGATTATTAAATCCTAAAAACATGGGTGTTGATATCAAGACGTTATTATATCAAGTACCAGGTGGTATGTTATCGAACCTTACTTCTCAATTAAAAGAACAAGGAGCAGAAGATAAATATTACGAAGTGCTTGCAGAAGTACCAAGAGTACGTGCAGACCTTGGAGAATGCCCACTTGTTACACCTTCTTCGCAAATCGTTGGAACACAAGCTGTATTTAACGTGCTTATGGGTGAAAGATACAAGATGGCAACAAAAGAAACAAAAGATGTATTTGCAGGAAAATATGGTAAGACTGTTAAACCATTTAATGCAGAGATTCAAAAACAAGTTATTGGAGATTTAGAACCAATTACTTGTAGATTCGCTGATACATTACCAGCAGAACTTGATACATTAAAAGCTGAAATGGCTGCTTATAGCACACAAGAGGAAGATGTATTATCTTATGCATTATTCCCACAAGTTGCTACAGATTTCTTCAAATATCGTGATGCACAAAAAACAAAAGTAGATGCTACAGTTGCAGATACAAAGAACGGTGCATATCCAGTATAATTTTAGAATATATAAGAAAATTGAGAGAAGATGTTGTGAAACAGATGAGTGTTTTATCTGTTTTACACATCTTTTTTTGTCTGTAGTGATTAAATGTTTATTAAATAACTAGTTATACTATTTAAAAGATGTAAAGGATAAAAAAATATGTTATATTAATTACATTAATCATTTATCTAGGAGGCAATTGTGATAGAACGAAATACAAATGAATTATTAGCAGTTATAGAGAGTCAATTCAGTTCGTTTAGTAAGGGGCAAAAAGCTTTGGCTAATTACATTATAGAAAATTACGATAAAGCCGTTTTTTTGACTGCAGCGAAATTAGGAGATACAGTAGGCGTGAGTGAATCGACAGTTGTTCGTTTTGCTAGTCAACTAGGATACAAAGGATATCCAGGGTTTCAAAAAGCACTGGAAGAATTGGTACGTAATCGATTGAATTCGATTCAACGCATGGAAGTGGCATATGGAAGAATAGGCCAAGGGGAAATTATAGAGACGGTGCTCCAAGCAGATATAGATAAAATTCGCATAACAATGAACCAAGTGGATAAAGAGGCATTTCAATTGGCAGTAGACACGATTAAGAATGCAAAACGAATCTACGTGGTAGGGATTCGTAGTTGTGCCCCGTTAGCACAATTTTTATCGTTTTACTTAAATCTGATTGTTGATGATGTTTGTGCAGTTAATACAAATAGTGCGAGTGAGATATTCGAACAACTAATCCGAATTGATCAAGATGATGTGATAATTGGAATCAGTTTTCCAAGGTACTCAATGCGTACATTAAAAGCTTTAGAATTTGCGAGCAATAGAAGTGCAAAAGTTATTACACTTACAGATAGTGTACATTCACCTATGTGCTTATATTCTTCGTGTAATTTGATTGCTAAGAGCGATATGGCATCTATAGTGGATTCGTTAGTTGCACCGCTAAGTATCATTAATGCATTAGTGGTTGCACTATGTATGGAGAATCAAGAAACTGTGATAGAAACACTAGAAAAACTAGAAGAAATCTGGGACGAATATCAAGTGTATAGTACTGATGAATTGAATTATGCACAGAATACTGTGAGTATGAGTGCCAAAGATGAGGAAGTACAAGATGAGTAAAGTATTGATTATAGGCGGAGGTGCAGCAGGGATGCTAGCATCTATAATTGCAGCTAGAAATGGACATGAAGTTCATTTGTTTGAAAAAAATGAAAAACTAGGAAAGAAATTATTTATTACAGGGAAAGGGCGCTGCAATATTACAAATGCGAGTGATATGGAAGTGTTATTTTCTTCGGTTGTCACAAATGCTAAATTTTTATACAGCGGATTTTATAGCTTTACCAATGATCAAGTGATTGATTTTTTTGAAGAATTAGGGGTGAGGACAAAAATTGAACGTGGGAATCGCGTTTTTCCAGTTTCGGACCATTCCTCAGATGTTATCAATGGAATGATTCGTGAAATGAAACGATTGAAAGTGCATATCCATTATGAAGATGCAGTGCGTAATATACGCGTGGAGAATGGAATGTTTTCTGAGATTTTATTATCTGATGGTGATATTGTCAAAGGAGATGCGTGTATCGTAGCCACAGGTGGTTGCAGTTATGAGACGACAGGGTCGACAGGAGATGGGTATCGTTTTGCTGAAAACATGGGACATACGGTTACGCCGTTGTATCCAGCGCTTGTACCGCTCGAAGTAAAAGAATGGTATGCAAAAGAACTGCAAGGTCTTGCACTTAAAAACGTAACAGCTAAAATTACAGATGGGAAAAAAACTTTATACGAAGAACAAGGAGAGATGTTATTTACTCATTTTGGCGTCAGTGGTCCATTGATACTGAGTGCTAGTAGTTATGTAGCGAAACAATTAGATAAAACTCCATTACAATTAAGCATTGATTTAAAACCAGCCTTAACATTAGAACAATTAGACAAGCGAATTCTAAGGGATTTCGAGGAAAGCAAAAACAAGCAGTTCAAGAACGCAATACCAAAATTATTTCCAGCTAAATTATTACCTATTATGCTAGAACTTAGTGGTATTGATAACGAGAAAAAAGTGAATGAAATTTCCAAAGAGGAGCGTCAAAAATTTGCGCGATTAATTAAGAACTTTACGATGGAGCTTACGGGTACAAGAAGCTTTAGGGAAGCGATTATCACTAAAGGTGGGGTGAAAGTATCGGAAATAAACCCATCTACGATGGAGTCAAAAAAAGTGAGTGGTGTATATTATATAGGTGAAGTATTGGACCTAGATGCAGTGACAGGTGGCTTCAACTTACAGATAGCTTGGTCTACAGCGTATTTAGCGGCTATTAGTATATAGAAGAAACTGATATAGAAGAAACTGATATAGAAGAAACAAAATTAATAATAAGGAGATGTTATGGGATATAATATAGCGATAGATGGACCTGCCAGTGCAGGGAAGAGTACCATTGCAAAATTGGTGGCGAAGGAAAAAGGATTTATATATGTAGATACAGGCGCGATGTATCGTGCGATGTCTGTTTTTTTTATAGAAAAAGGACTTGAGGCACAGGAAGAAGAAAAAATTAAAGCATATTGTAGTGAAGCGGATGTGAAAATAATGTATCGAGATGGGGCGCAACAAGTCGTTCTAAATGGGGTGAATATTACAGCGAAATTACGTGAAGAAATTGTAGGGAATATGGCATCTAAGATAGCAACGATTCCAGCTGTGCGAGCACATTTGTTGGAGTTGCAGAAAAATCTTGCAAAAGAATACGATGTTGTTATGGATGGAAGAGATATAGGGACACATATTCTACCAAATGCAGATGTTAAAATTTATTTAACAGCTAGTGTGGAAGCAAGAGCAAATAGAAGATACAAAGAATTGACACAAAAAGGAATTGATTGTAAATTAGGAGAAATAGCAGAAGACATTGCAGAAAGAGACGACAGAGATATGAATCGTGAAATTGCACCATTAAAGCAAGCAAATGATGCAATTCTAGTGGATTCTTCTGATATGACGATAGATGAAGTTGTGAATACAATCTTGGAGGCGTGTAAATAGATGGAAGTGATAAGAGCAAAGACGGCGGGTTTTTGTTTTGGGGTAAAAAGAGCTGTAGATAAGGTATATGAGGAAATTAATAAAAATACAAATAAGAAAATATATACGTATGGACCAATCATTCATAATGAAGAAGTGATTCGAGATTTTGAGAATAAAGGCGTGAAAGTGCTTCATACGAAAGAAGAACTAGAAGCTTTGGAAGAGGGAATTGTTATTATACGTTCACATGGAGTGGCAAAAGAAATTTATGATATCCTAGAAAAGAAAAAATTAGAATGTGTGGAGGCTACGTGCCCATTTGTAAAGAAGATTCATAAAATTGTAAAAGAAGAAAATAGCAAAGGACGCCAAGTGATAATAATTGGAAATCCAACACATCCAGAGGTCCAAGGAATTGTAGGGTGGTCGACGACGCCAGTATTTATTGTACAATCTGTACAAGAAGTGGAAGAAATTCCCCTTTCTTATGGACAAAAAATAAGTATTGTATCACAAACGACATTTAATTACAAGAAATTTAAAGATATAGTTGATATTATTGAGAAAAAGAGTTATGATGTAAGTGTTTTAAATACAATTTGTAGTGCTACAAAGGAGCGCCAAACAGAAGCCGCAGCGATTGCGAAAGACGTAGATGCGATGATTGTAGTAGGAGATAAACAGAGCTCCAACACACAAAAGCTATTTGAAATATGCAAAAAAGCATGTAACAATACGTACTACATACAGACACTTAAAGATTTGGATATAGATCAGTTAGAGTCCGTCGACACAGTAGGTATTACAGCAGGGGCATCAACGCCCAATAATATAATTGAGGAGGTTCAAATTAATGTCAGAGTTAAGTTTTGAACAAATGTTAGAGGAGTCATTTAAAACAATTCGTAATGGGGAGGTAGTTGACGGTACAGTAATCGATGTTAAACCAGAAGAAATCATTTTAAACATTGGTTATAAAGCAGATGGTATCATCTCTCGTAGCGAGTATTCAAATGATTCTAACGTTGATCTTACTGCAATGGTATCTGTAGGCGATTCAATGACTGTTAAAGTTTTAAAAGTAAATGACGGAGAAGGTCAAGTATTATTGACTTACAAGAGATTAGCAGCAGAAAAAGGTAACGAAAGATTAAAAGAAGCATTTGAAAACAAAGAAGTATTAAAAGCAACAGTAGCACAAATCCTAGGTGGAGGATTAAGCGTAGTTGTAGAAGAAGCTAGAGTGTTTATTCCAGCAAGCCTTGTTTCGGATTCATACGAGAAAGATTTAACAAAATATCAAGGTCAAGAAATTGAGTTTGTTATTAGTGAATTCAACCCAAGAAGAAACAGAGTAATTGGAGATAGAAGACAATTACTAGTAGCAGAAAGAGCTGAGAAGCAAAAAGAATTATTCGCTACATTACAAATAGGAGATTCTGTACAAGGGATCGTTAAGAATGTTACAGATTTTGGTGCGTTTATCGATCTTGGCGGTGTTGATGGATTACTTCACATTTCAGAAATGTCATGGGGAAGAGTTGAACATCCAAAGAATGTATTCAAAATTGGTGATGAAATCACAGTATTGATTAAAGACATTAAAGATACTAAGGTTGCATTAAGCCTTAAATTCCCTGCATCAAATCCATGGGCAAACGCTGCTTCAGCATATGCTGTAGGAGAGGTAGTTACAGGAACAGTTGCAAGAATGACAGACTTTGGTGCATTTGTTGAATTAGCACCAGGTGTAGACGCATTACTTCATGTATCACAAATTTCTAGAAATCATGTTGAAAAACCAGCAGATGTATTAGCTGTAGGACAAGAAATCACAGCGAAAGTTGTAGATTTAAATGAAGCAGATAAGAAAATCAGCTTAAGCATGAAAGCGTTAGAGCCAGAAACAGAAGAAGTATATGAAGAAGTTGAAGTGACAGAAGAATAAAATACAAGTTACTAAAAATTGTGTAAAAAACATAAAAATTATTGCCCTAGCAGTTTATATTTATATAGACTGTTAGGGCATTTTTGTTATATAATGGTTAATATTAACTAAAGGAGAGACTAATAATGAGTGTATTAGGACAATTTGAACCAAAACAAGCGATGATGTATTTTGAAGAATTATGTAAGATTCCACATGGATCGAGAAACACGAAGCAAATTAGTGATTATTGTGTAAACTTTGCAAATGAAAGAGGCTTATCGGTTATTCAAGATGATTTGAATAATATTATTATTACGAAAGAAGCAACACCAGGTTATGAAGAAGTTGGTACCGTTATATTACAGGGACATCTTGATATGGTGTGTGAAAAAGTGGAAGGCAGTGATTTTGATTTTGAAACCGATGGATTAATTCTTGAAACGGATGGAGTTTGGGTATGGGCGAGAGACACTTCTCTAGGCGGAGATGATGGAATAGCAGTAGCGATGGCGTTGGCTATTCTTGATTCTAAGGATATTCCGCATCCACGATTGGAAGCTGTATTTACAGTAGATGAAGAAATCGGATTATTGGGAGCAAAAGATATGGATTTATCGTCTTTGCAAGGAAAAAAATTAATTAATATAGATTGCGAAGATGATACTCAAGTTTTGACAAGTTGTGCAGGGGGTACATTTATAGAAGGAAATATTCCAGTTTCGTTTGAAGAAGTATCTGGAATTGGGTACACCATAGCAGTAAAAGGATTATTAGGAGGACATTCTGGTGCTGAGATTCACAAAGGCAGAGGAAATGCAAATTTATTGATGGGAAGAGTGCTATATGCGGTTCGTTCATTGATTGAAGTGTCAGATGTACATGGTGGAAATGCAGATAATGTTATTCCTAGTTTTACGGCTGCAAGCATACTTGTGGATGAAAAAAATGAAGCACAGATGTTAAAACAATTAGCTGAAGTGGAAGTAGAGATTAAGAATGAATATGTGCTATCAGATCCAGATGTGTATGTAGCAGTTACAAAAGGAGCTGTAGAAACTAGTCGTGTTCTTGTACCGAGTAGCAAAGTGATATTGTTAAATGCATTGATGAATTTACCGAATGGTATTTATGCTATGAGTGCTGCGATTCCTGGATTAGTAGAGACTTCTACAAATATGGGGATTTTTGCAATGAAGAATGATTCGTTAGTAATGAATTACAACGTACGTAGTTCAGTAGAAACAGCGAAGCGTCACCTGGCAGATAGAACCATTGCGATGATAGAAATGATGGGAGGGAGTATCTCGGAAGCAGGAGATTATCCAGGCTGGCAGTATCGTATAGATTCACCACTTAGAGAAATGGTTGTTAAAGTATACACAAAGACATTAGGAAAAGAACCAATAGTAGGTGCAGTCCACGCGGGATTAGAATGTGGTATTTTTGCTAGCAAAATCGAAGATTTGGACTGTGTATCGATTGGACCGAACTTGAATGATATTCATTCTACTAATGAAAAGATGGAAATTGCTTCTGCTGAAAGAATCTGGAAATTATTATTGGGTATTTTAGCTGAAAAATAAGAAAATTCATAAATAAGTGCACAAAAACAGTACAATATAATTGTACAAAATATAAAGAAATTGTTAAAAATCTGTCAGAATGTTTTGCGATTAGTACAAAATAATCGCTAATTTTGATGGATTTTTACTTTGTATACGAGTATAGTAAAATATAGAATATACTAAAGGAGGAAGGAATCAGAATGGGACTTTTAACATTTAAAGGTGGAATTCATCCAAATGATGGAAAATCTTTAGCAAAAGACAAAGCGATCGTTTCAATTAAGCCTAAAATGGACTTAGTATTTCCATTGTCACAACATATTGGCGCACCAGCTAGTCCAATTGTAGCAAAAGGTGATGTTGTACTACGAGGACAGATGATTGCAGAGGCAAGTGGATTTGTATCAGCACCTATTTACTCATCGGTTTCTGGAACTGTAAAAGGAATTGAGACAAGATTTAACACAACGGGAACAAAGGTGAATTGTATTATCATTGAAAATGATGAAGAATACAAAGAATCAGAGTATGTAACGAGAGAATCGATTGAAGATGTGTCAAAAGAGACTATTATCAAAGAGATTAGTGCAGCAGGTATTGTAGGTATGGGAGGCGCAGGTTTTCCTACGCATGTGAAACTTTCACCAAAAGAAGCAGATAAGATAGAATATGTAGTGGCGAACTGTGCAGAGTGTGAACCATATATCACAGCAGATTACAGAAGGATGCTAGAGTATCCAGAAGAATTAGTGAGCGGCATGCGTATTATACTTTCGCTGTTCGAAAATGCAAAAGGTGTTTTTGGAATAGAAGACAATAAGCCAGATTGTGTTGAAAAACTAAAAGAACTTATAAAAGATGAGCCACGTATGAAAGTGATGGCATTGAAGACGAAGTACCCACAAGGTGCAGAACGACAATTGATTTATGCTACGACAGGTAGAGCGATCAATTCTTCTATGCTTCCAGCAGATGCAGGATGTGTCGTGGATAATGTGGAAACAATTATTGCTATTCACAATGCAATTATGAACGGCCAACCGCTTATGGAACGTGTTGTGACAGTAAGTGGGGATGCTATTGCAGAACCAGGAAATTTCAAGGCATTAATTGGGACAAACCATAACGAATTAATTGAAGCAGCAGGTGGATTTAAAGTGGAACCAGAAAAAGTGATTTCTGGTGGCCCGATGATGGGATTTGCGATGTTTACAACAGACACACCTATCACAAAAACTTCCTCATCTATCTTAGCTATGAGCAAAGACGAAGTAGCACTTTATGAGCCAAGTGCATGTATCAATTGTGGACGTTGTGTAGAAGTCTGTCCAAGTAGAATTATACCATCGAGACTTGCTGATTACGCAGAACATCATGATTCAGAAAAATTCGAGAGCACAAGTGGTATGGAATGTGTGGAATGTGGATCGTGTAGTTATGTCTGTCCAGCAAAGAGACCATTGAAACAGTCTATAGGAGCTATGCGTAAGATTGTATTAGCGAATCGTAGAAAAAAATAGGAGGGAGGAAATCATAATGAGTGAAAATTACAATATTTCATCATCACCACATATTCGTTCAAAAATTACTACGGATAATATCATGCTTATGGTAGTAATTGCATTAATGCCAGCAACAATATTTGGTATATTTAATTTTGGAATTAATGCACTGATTCTAGTAGTTGTAACAACGGCGACATGTGTACTAACAGAATATCTTTATCAAAAATTGATGAAGAAAAAAATTACAATTACAGACTTTAGTGCTGTGGTAACAGGATTATTATTAGCATTGAACTTGCCTTCTTCTGCACCTTGGTGGATAGGAGTAATCGGTGGAGTTTTTGCAATTTTAATAGTAAAACAATTATTCGGAGGTTTAGGTCAAAATTTCATGAACCCAGCACTTGGGGCGAGATGCTTTTTGCTTATTTCATTTACGGCAAGAATGACTAACTTTACCTATGACACATTTTCAGGAGCAACACCACTAGCAGAACTTAAAGCAGATGGTGTGTTATCTAGCTTTGATGGTATCGATTTGATTATCGGAACTATTCCAGGTACTATAGGTGAAACATCTATGATTGCAATCGTATTAGGTGCGATGTTCTTGATATTATTAGGGATTATAGACTTGAGAATTCCAGGTACATACATTTTGACATTTGCTATTTTTATCGTTTTATTTAGTGGACACGGGTTTGATATGCAATACCTTAGTGCACAGTTAAGTGGTGGTGGACTTATGCTAGGTGCATGGTTTATGGCTACTGATTACGTAACATCACCGATTACAAAGCGTGGACAAATAGTATACGGAATTTGCCTAGGAGTGCTAACTGGTGTGTTTAGAATTTTCGGTGGATCCGCAGAAGGCGTATCGTATGCGATTATCTTTAGTAATCTATTAGTTCCACTAATTGAACGTGTAACTCTCCCAAAACCATTTGGTAAAGGAGGAGAAAAATAATGAAGAATTTAATTGTGAAAAACACATTGATTTTAACTGCAATTACTGTAATTGCAGGCATGTGTCTGGGCTTGGTTTATGAAATTACAAAAGAACCAATAGCGGCGGCACAAGAAAGTGCAAAGCAAGAAGCTTATCAAGAAGTATTCGCGTCTGCGGACACATTTGAAACGATGGAAGGTTTTGTAATTGCTGAAATGGATAGTAATTCAATTGATGAAGTAGTAGTGGCTATGAATGGCACTGAGGTATTAGGATATGTAATTACGGTGACAAATAATGAAGCTTACGGTGGTTCGCTGACCTTTACTATGGGAATTTGCAATGATGGAACGATAAATGGAATTTCATTCCTTACATTATCAGAGACAGCAGGACTAGGAATGAATGCATCTACTCCAGATTTCAAAGATCAATTTGCTGATAAATCAGTAGAGAGTTTTGAAGTGACAAAAACAGGATCTACTAGTGAAAATCAAATTGATGCACTAAGCGGAGCAACAATTACTAGTACAGCAGTAACAAATGGCGTAAATGCAGGAATTACTTATTTTAATGATACGTTAGGAGGTGCTGGAAATGAATAATTGTACTGAAAGACTTTATAATGGTATCGTGAAAGAAAATCCTACCTTTGTATTAATGTTAGGGATGTGTCCTACATTAGCAGTAACAACTTCTGCCATGAATGGATTAGGAATGGGATTAACAACCACAGCTGTCCTTGTAATGTCCAACTTGATTATTTCGATGTTGAGAAGCATTATTCCAGATAGTGTTCGTGTTCCCGCATTTATTGTTATCGTAGCATCTTTTGTTACAATAGTAGAGTTTTTATTAGAAGGATTTATTCCTAGCTTATATGCATCTTTAGGAATCTACATTCCTCTTATCGTAGTAAACTGTATCATCCTAGGAAGAGCAGAAAGCTATGCGTCTAAGAATCCAGCACTTCCTTCTTTATTTGATGGTATCGGGATGGGACTTGGATTTACAGTAGGGCTTACAGCGATTGGTATGGTAAGAGAATTAATAGGGGCAGGAAAGATCTTCGATGTGCAAATCATGCCAAGTTCTTATGAGCCTGTAACGATTTTCATCTTAGCACCAGGTGCATTCTTTGTATTAGCTGGTCTTACAGCGATTCAGAATAAAGCAAAAAATAGAAAACCAAAAAACAAAAAAGCACAAGATGAATCGACTTGTGATTGTGGAAGTGGTTGTGGTTCATGCGGTGGTAGCTGTAGCGGAGGAAGTGTATTTCCTACAGGACAAGAAGAAAGTAGAAAGGGGTAAGTACATATGGAAACTATTTTAGCGGTAACACTAGGTTCGGCATTAGTAAACAATGTTGTACTTAGCCAATTTTTAGGACTATGTCCATTCCTTGGAGTATCAAAGAAAGTAGATACTGCCGCAGGTATGGGTGGAGCAGTATTATTTGTATTGACATTGGCATCACTTGTAACTGGAACGATTTATAATTTTATCCTTGTTCCACTTGGATTTGAATACTTACAAACAATTGTATTTATCTTGATTATTGCATGTCTTGTACAATTTGTAGAGATGTTTTTGAGAAAGGTAATGCCACCACTTTACAATTCATTAGGAGTGTATTTACCACTTATTACTACAAACTGCGCAGTGCTAGGTGTAGCAATTACGAATGTACAGAAAGAATATAGTATTCTAACAGGAGTGATAAATGGTGTGTTTACAGCAATAGGGTTTACGATTGCAATTGTAATCATGGCAGGTATTCGTGAGAAGACTGAATATAATGATGTTTCTTCATCATGGCAAGGAACACCAATCGTTTTAATTACTTCAGGGCTTATGGCGATGGCATTCTTTGGATTTTCGGGATTAATATAGGGGGATAAGATTATGAGTATTACAGGAATATTAATTGCAGCTGCAATTGTTGGTGGTACAGGATTATTCATCGGAGTCTTCCTAGGAATTGCAGGAAAGAAATTCGCAGTTGAAATTGATCCAAGAGAAGAAGCGATTTCGGGTGTATTACCAGGAAATAACTGTGGTGGTTGTGGATATGCAGGATGTTCAGGACTTGCAGCAGCAATCGTGGAAGGGAAAGCTGAACTTGGAGCATGTCCAGTAGGCGGAAGCGATGTAGCAAAGAAAATTGGAACAATCATGGGAATGGAAGCTACAGAAAGTACACCAATGACTGCATTTGTAAAATGTGGTGGTTCATGTGCGAAGGCAAAAGAAGATTATAAATATTACGGAATCAAAGACTGTATTATGATGAGCTTTGTACAAAATGGCGGTTCAAAAACATGTAATTATGGTTGCCTAGGATTTGGAACGTGTGTGAAAGCATGTCCGTTCGATGCAATTTCTATAGTAGATGATATTGCATTTGTAGATAAAGAGGCATGCAAAGCATGTGGAAAATGTATTGCGGTCTGTCCAAAGAATCTGATTGAATTGGTACCCGTAGATCAAAAACATCTTGTGTTATGTAGCTCAAAAGATAAAGGGAAAGATGTTATGAATGCTTGTTCTGGCGGATGTATTGGATGTAAAATGTGCGAAAAAGTATGTGAATTTGGAGCGATTACAGTAGAAGGTAATATTGCTCATATAGACCCAGAAAAATGTACGAATTGTGGGAAGTGTGCAGAAAAATGTCCGAAAAAATGTATTCTATTATAAACGTAGCACTGATAAAAAAAGATTTAAAACAAGTATTGCCAGTAGGAATTTTCTTACTGGCTTTACTTGCAATTATGCAGTTTATATTTGGAACTACTTGTATCTTTGTGATTTTGACAGGAATTCCGTGTCCAGCTTGTGGTTTGACAAGAGCTGGTCTCTGTGTTTTGACATTACAATGGGAACAAGCGATACAGTATAACTGGTTTATATTTCCTATTGCGATAACTGTAGGTATAGCGTTGCTGTATCGGTATGTAATTGGGAAAGAAATGGCAGGACTTCGTTGGATATTTTTAGTGATAATACTAGGAATGGTGGGATATTATGTATATAGGATGATACTGTATTATCCAGAAGTAGAGCCAGTTGTATATCATTATCACAATGTATATACGTATGTGCGAAAGGTTGTTTGGAAATAAACTATCAAATTTTTATAAATTATGTCGTAATATTCTTTGCATTGTAGTAAAATAAATAAAGATACAGTGGCAATGAAAGAAGAGAAGTTCTATAAATAAGGATTAAGAAAAAAGAACAAAAGTGAAAGGTGGAACATCATATGAACAATAATGAAGAAATGAATAACAACACAACAGGAACACAATACGAGTATACATACAATTCAGAACAATCAGGAAATGATATGCAGTACAATCCATCATATTCTTCAGCTATGGATACACAAGGAAATGACACACCGATGTCAGTAATGGAATGGCTCCTTACCATATTGGTATTAGTGATTCCATGTGTAGGTTTTTGTGTTTATATTTATTGGGCATTTAGCAAAAGCGTAAATACAAATAGACGTAACTATTGTAGAGCTAGCCTTATTCTTACACTAATAGGTATTATATTATATATTATTTTACTTGTGGTAATTGGTGTGGCGATAAGTAATATGCAAGCGTTGTATTAGTGTGAATATTTATATAAAGGATAGAAATGGATTAAAAGAATGTTCATGAAAAAAAACGATTTTATATTAATAGGTATTGTTTTACTAGTAGCAATAAGTGGATATATTTTTTATAATATAAATGCAGAGACGAGTACTTCGGTACTTGTCTCTGTTAATGGAGAACTGTATGGAGAATATTCATTGGAAGAAAACCAGGTAGTGGAAATTAATGAGAGTAATATTCTTTTGATACAAGATGGTGAAGCGTATATGATAGAAGCGACTTGTCCGGATGGATTATGCCTACATCAAGGAGCAATTAGTAAATCGGGCGAGAGTATTATTTGCTTGCCTAACGAGGTCGTTGTCGTGGGTAGCGGGAATTCGGAGTCTGAATTTGACGCTACGACTCACTAATTTTTTGGGAGATTAACATGTTAAAAAATAAGATCGCGTATATGGGACTTATTACTGCACTAGCACTGGTTTTTAGTTATGCTGAGAGTTTGGTTCCATTATATTTTGCGGTGCCTGGCATCAAATTAGGGTTGGCAAATGTAGTAATAGTAATGGCATTATATCAAATGGGATTTCGAGATGCATTGATTATTTCAACTACTCGTGTAATACTAGCAGGATTTTTCTTTGGGAATCTTATGAGCATATTGTTTAGTCTAGCAGGATGTACGTTGAGTCTCGTGGTTATGAATCTACTATACAAAAGGGAGTCCTTTAGTGTTATGGGGGTCAGTATTGCAGGTGCAGTATTTCACAATATAGGACAAATTATAGTAGCAATAATTATAGTCGAAAGTTTTGGTGTAATATACTATTTTGCACTATTATTAATTGCTGCACTAGTAACAGGGCTAATTATAGGTATATTGGCTAGTGAGATGATAAAGAGAATAAAGATAATGGGAGATGTAAGATGATTTCGTATATAAGAGGAGAATTAGTGGCAATCGAAGAAGAGAAAGTCATTGTAGATGTAATGGGTGTTGGGTATGGAATTTTTATGCCAGCACAATCTATGAATCATCTACCATCTTTAGGAAATGAGATAAAACTACATACATACTTGAATGTAAGAGAAGATGCGATGCAATTATTTGGTTTTCGTACAAGAGATGATTTGCAGGTGTATAAATTAGTAATTGGAGTCAATGGAATAGGACCCAAAGGTGGTCTAGCGATTCTTTCAACGTTGTCACCAAATGACCTTAGATTTGCAGTGGCATCCTCAGATGTAAAAGCAATTTCTGCTGCCCCAGGTATAGGAAAGAAAACAGCTGAAAAGTTAATTATAGAGTTAAAAGATAAATTGTCAATTGAAGATGCATTAGAAAGTATGGGCGTGGAAAAAGCAGAAGCATCACAACCAAACTTTACGGGAAATGAAAATAAGACAGAGGCGGCACAAGCACTCGTTGCGCTAGGATATGATATGAGCTCTAGTATGAAAGCTGTGAGAAAAGTGGAAGATGCTGATGGAAATAAAAGTGTAGAAGAAATACTAAAAGAAGCACTGAAAAACATGATGTTTTAGGGGTAGGTAAGAATGGAGAGAAGAATTATTACAACAGAGCATTTAGTAGAAGATGCGAAGATTGAAAATCATTTACGACCACAGCTCTTAGATGATTATGTAGGACAAGAAAAAGCAAAAGAGACTTTGAAAATATATATAAAAGCTGCAAAAGACCGTGGAGAAGCATTGGATCATGTGTTGTTTTATGGCCCGCCAGGCCTAGGTAAGACGACATTAGCTGGTATTATTGCAAATGAAATGAGTGTAAATATGAAAGTTACATCAGGTCCAGCGATTGAAAAACCAGGAGAGATGGCAGCTATTCTCAACAACCTTCAAGAAGGCGATGTGCTGTTTGTAGATGAAATTCATCGATTGAATCGTCAAGTAGAAGAAGTATTATATCCAGCGATGGAAGATTACGCAATTGATATCATGATAGGAAAAGGTGCAAGCGCGCGTTCTATCAGACTAGAATTGCCGAAATTCACATTGATAGGGGCGACTACTAGAGCTGGAATGCTAACAGCACCACTTCGCGATCGATTCGGTGTTGTGCATCATTTGGAATTTTATACAGAAGAAGAATTACAAAAAATCTTGCTTCGATCTGCGAATGTATTAGATGTAGAGATTGAAGATAAGGGCGCGCTAGAATTGGCGAAAAGATCAAGAGGAACACCACGATTAGCAAATCGTTTATTAAAAAGAGTTCGAGATTTCGCACAGGTAAAATACGATGGTATAATTACAGAAGAAGTAGCATCGAACGCATTGGATTTATTAGAAGTGGATCGAATGGGATTAGATCATATAGATAGGAGTATCCTCACAACTATGATATATAAATTTCAAGGTGGACCAGTGGGATTAGAAACACTTGCTGCTTCGATAGGGGAAGACACAGGAACATTAGAAGATGTCTACGAACCTTACTTATTGAAGAATGGATTCATCCAAAGAACGCCGAGAGGTCGTATGGTAACGGAAATTACATACAAACATTTAGGGATTTCAGATGAATTCCTTGAAAAATAGTTGTTTTTATTCACAGATAGACTTATAATAAGTAAATATATAGAAAAGTGTTGAGGAGGACTACATGGCTGCACAAAAGAATTATACAGAGGTTTTAATAGGAGGTAAAGTAATTACCCTTGCTGGATACGAAACGGAAGAGTACTTACAAAAGGTTGCAACTTATTTGAATCATAAGATAACAGAATGTAGAAATAGTGATGGGTATTGTAGACAGAATGCATCTATGCAGAACACACTATTAGCGCTGAATATAGCAGATGACTATTTTAAAGCCAAAAAATTAAGTGATGCACTTGAGCGTGATATAGAGACAAAAGATAAAGAGATGTATGATTTAAAACACGACTTGATATCGATACAGATTAAACTGGAGAATGCAGAGAAGTTAATAGAGAATCTGAAATTACAGAATTCTAATTTGGAGAAAGAACAGATTAAATTAGAAACGGAGATAAAAACACAGAAAAAATAGGTGGTTAGGTGACTAATCGCACGGATAGAGAGTGTGTCTTGACACACTCTCTATTTTATAACAAGGGGATGAATTTTTAGGGGTATAGAAAGGGTAGTATGAAAAAACGAGTAGAAATTTTATCACCAGCAGGATCTTTTGACTGCTTGGTAGCAGCCCTGAAATCAGGTGCAGATGCCATTTATGTAGGTGGCGATCGGTTTGGCGCAAGAGCAAATGCGAATAATTTTACATTGGAAGAATTGAAAAAGGCGATTGATTTGGTGCATTTACATGGGAAGCAGCTATATTTAACAGTGAATACACTTCTAAAAGAATCTGAAATTCAAGAACAATTGTATGAGTACTTAGAACCACTGTACATTCATGGAATCGATGCTGTTATTGTACAAGATTTAGGCGTATTACAATTTGTAAAAGCATTCTTTCCGGACTTACCGATTCATGCAAGTACACAAATGACAGTAACAAGTGCACTCGGTGCTAGATTTTTAGAAGATTTAGGAGTCGAGCGAGTCGTTACTTCTAGAGAATTAATGTTAGGTGAAGTGAAAGAAATTGCAGAAAGCACAAAGCTAGAAATTGAGAGTTTCGTCCATGGGGCACTATGTTATTCTTATTCTGGGCAATGTTTATATAGTAGTATGATAGGTGGAAGAAGTGGGAATAGAGGACAGTGTGCGCAACCATGTCGACTACCATATAAGGTGGATGGTGAAACTGAATACTATATGAGTTTAAAAGATATATGTACCTTATATGAAATTCCAGATCTTATAGAAGCGGGAGTATTTTCGTTTAAAATAGAAGGAAGAATGAAAAAACCAGAATACGTTGCGAGCGTAACGGCGATGTATCGAAAATATGTGGATTTATATTTAGAAAAAGGGAAAGCGAATTATAAAGTAGCAGAACAAGATGTCGATATACTAAGAGATATATTTAATCGTGGAGATTTTCATAGTGGATATTGGAAACAATACAACGGAAAAGAAATGATTACAACGGGGAAACCAAGTCATACGGGTGTCCCAAGTATACAGGTACAAGATCAAATGGGGCGACAGGTATTTGGAAAAGCGCTACGAACCCTAAACAAAGGGGATATCATCGAAATTACGGAAAATGGTGATAATTATACATTGGGACAAGCGTATCAATGTAACGAAAAGATTCAGTTATCCCTCAGAAAAGGCGTAATCCTAAAAAAAGGTACAGTATTATATCGGACTAGAAATCAAGAACTTATTCAAGGAATAGAGAAAGAATTAGATTCAAATAAATTACAAGAAGTGATGACAGGAACATTGGTTTTAGTTGCAGGTTGTAAAGCAGCGCTGCATCTTCAGATGGGAATGCATTTTGTATCGATAGAAGGCGAAGTAGTACAAACAGCTACTACGCAACCAGCTAGTAAAGAAAAGATTGCACAACAGATACGTAAGACTGGAAATACACCATTTCAATTTCAATCGATAGAAATAGTGATGGATGATAATATTTTCGTGCCGACACAGCAATTGAATCAATTGCGAAGAGATGGAATTGCAGTATTAGAACGAACGATTGTTGATTCTTTTCGCCGCGAACTAAAGGTAGAAGAACTGGTATCTCCATTAGAGCGCACAAGTTGTTCTATAATAGGTGGTGAGATTCCTTGTGTTGCATACGTGGAGACGTTAGAACAATTAGAAGAGGTGGAACAAAGCGGTATTTTTTCTAGTATTTATTTGGATTGCAATGCGATAAGAAAAATATGGGAAAATCAAGAATATAAAACTATAGTATCGAGGATAAAAGGGCATGGAAAGAAAGTATATATCGTAATGCCACATATTTTTAGAGATGAGACAGCGAGTGTATTTAAGGGAAAATTAAAAGAATTTTTTGCGATACCATTTGATGGAATAATGATACGAAATCTAGAAAGTTATCAGTTTTTGAAGGAAGAAAATTATAAGGGCGAAATACATTTAGACCACCATGTATATACGTATAATAGTTGGAGTATGGAGTTTTGGGAGCGATTAGGAATCAGTAAAAATACGCATGCACTGGAATTAACAGCAAAAGAAATAAATCAGCTAAGTCAAAGGAATTCAGGGTTGGTAGTATATGGTTACACTCCAAACATGATTTCGGCGCAATGTGTGCAAAAGACAGCCAAACAATGTACACATAAATCTGATATGATTATTATGAAAGATCGAATGGGAAAGGATATACAGGTGAAATGTTGCTGTGACTACTGTTATAATATTATATATAATACTTGTCCAACCAGTTTGCTTGATGAAAAAGAAGAAATAAGAAAAATAAATCCCGCATTTTTACGAGTAGATTTTACGGTAGAGGGAAAACTCGAAGTGAAAGAGGTTATTGATTCTATTGGGAAATTCTATTATGATATTAGTAATAATAGTTTGGGAAATAGAGAGACAACAAAGGGTCATTTTAGACGTGGAGTAAGGTAGGTGAAGAAGTGGTAAATATTATTTGTGCTTGCATTAAATATACAATTATTATTTTGATGGTGATTTACACGTATTGCTGCTTTAGCATATTCGGCTATAGTGATATAGAGAAGAAGCATCGTATTTTGGTTTCGCAGAATGTAGTAATGTTTTTGTTTCAATTGCTTGCGTTTTTCACATTGTATTTGAGTACAAAAGAAATTCATTATTTATTGTTATATGCAGCCATTGTGATTATGATTGCGGCTACAATTGCATTTTATGTGAATTTATATCCGGATGTGTCACGACTAATTTTAAATAATATGTGTATGCTAATTAGTATCGGCTTGGTGATGCTTAGTCGCTTAGATTTTGATTTGGCAGTAAAACAGTTTATGGTATTTTCCATTTCTATGGTAATAAGCTTGTTTGTACCTGTTATTATTAGAAAAGCAAGGTTTCTGTCGAAGAAAGAATGGCGATATGTCTATGCAGGAATTGGAATTGTTGCACTGTTATTGGTGGCATTATTAGCACAGACTTCTTCTGGTGCAAAGCTAGGATTTTCTATTGCAGGTTTTAGTATTCAACCGTCGGAATTTGTTAAAATTATTTATGTGTTTTTTACTGCATCAAGTTTGTACTATTCGACAAAGTTCAAAAATATTGTAATAACTACAGCCCTTGCAGCTCTTCAGGTATTGATATTAGTAGCATCGACGGACTTGGGGGCGGCAGTGATACTATACGTAGTATATTTAGTAATGCTCTATGTAGGAACAAAAAATTGGTTTTATATGATAAGCGGTTTAGTGGCGGGGAGTGGAGCATCAGTTGTGGCGTATCACTTGTTTTCACATATTCGTGTTAGAGTAGAGGCGTGGCAAGATCCTTTTGCGACGTATAGTGGAAGTGGTTATCAAGTTGCACAATCCTTATTTGCAATAGGAACAGGCGGCTGGTTAGGAATGGGACTCAATGAAGGGGCTCCGAATACTATACCAGTAGCAGAAAGCGATTTTATCTTCTCTGCGATTGCTGAAGAACTGGGATTGATAGTGGGATTATGCGTAATTCTTATGTGTATTAGTTGTTATATAATGTTTTTGAATATTGCGATGCAGATACACAATAGGTTCTATAAATTAATCGCACTTGGGCTTGGAACTTGCTATATCTTCCAAGTGTTTTTAACAATAGGAGGTGTGACAAAATTTATTCCTTCTACAGGAGTTACATTGCCACTAGTTAGCTATGGTGGTAGCTCGTTACTTAGCACACTAATCATGTTCGCAATCATTCAGGGATTGTACATTCTGAGAGAAGACGAGGAAGAAGATATTGAGAGAATCAGACAAGACAACATACGAAGAGAGAGAACGCAAGCGGAGAGAGTTGCGCAGAAACGCCCAAGCAGAAATGCGTCAGGAAGAAATGCTTCTGTCAGAACCCAAAAGCAAAAATAAAGAACTAGCGAATAGTGGGCGAAAAAAAATAACGAAAAAAGAACAAAAAATCATGGCGGAAATGGAAAAGAAAAAAAGAGCGGTTAACAAGGAATTCGCTCGGATTACGTATGCATTTGTAGCGTTGTTTTTGTGTATGATGGGATATATTGTGTACTATCAAGTGGTAGAAAGTAGCAGTATTATCAATAGTCCTTATAATTCTAGACAAGACATTATGGCGGAACAAGTTGTTCGGGGAGATATTTTGGATTCGAACGGAGTGGTTCTAGCAGAAACTATCGTAGCGGAAGATGGAACAGAAACACGGAATTATCCATTGGGAGAAATGGCAGTTCATGCGATAGGGTATGATGTAAAAGGAAAGGCGGGAGTAGAATTAGCGGCTAATTTTAGTTTGTTAACGTCGAATGCCTTTTTTGTCGAAAAAATCACGAATGATTTTCAAGATGAAAAATACATGGGAGACAGCGTAATTACGACGATAGATGCAGAGTTACAAGTTGCTGCATACAATGCTCTTGGTGATTTCAAAGGGGCAGCATTTGTTATGGAACCAGATACAGGTAAGATACTAGCGATGGTTTCCAAGACTAGTTTTGATCCAAATACAGTCAGCGAAAATTGGGACTCCCTTACCACTGATGAGAATAGTTCGCTATTGAATCGGGCGACACAAAGTTCGATGGTTCCAGGATCTGTTTTTAAAATTGTAACAGCATTAGAATATATGCGAGAAAATCCAGATTACGAATCTTATACCTATGAATGTACTGGATGTATCGAAGTGGATGGCGTGAAGATTGAATGTTACAATGGGACAGCTCATGGCGTGCAAACATTAGAAGAAGCCTTTGCTAATTCTTGCAATTCGGCTTTTGTCGATATGGGATTAAGTATAGATAATGATGAACTGTATACAACGGCAGAATCCTTGCTGTTTAATACATCTTTACCAGGAAGTGTTACATCGACAAAAAGTAGCTTTGTACTTGATTCTAGTTCAGAATTATATGAGACAATGATGACAGCTATGGGTCAAGGTGATACACTGACGAGTCCGTATCATATGGCACTTATTACAGCAGCGATTGCGAATGGTGGAAAATTAATGACACCTTATATAATCGATTCTATCGAAAATTATACTGGAGATGAGGTGAAGAATTATTCACCGAGCGCTTACGGAAATCTAATGACATCTACTGAAGCAGAGATATTATCTCAATATATGCAGGCGGTGGTATCCTATGGAACAGGTACAGACTTATCAGGAGCATCCTATACCGTTGCAGGAAAAACAGGTACTGCAGAATATAGTAGTGATAAATCGCAAAGCCATTCTTGGTTTGTTGGATTTACAAATGTGGACAATCCTGATATCGTAGTAAGCGTGGTACTTGAACAGTCAGATGGGGAAGGTAAAGCAATCACAGTAGCAAAAAAAATTATGGATGCCTATTATCAATAAACAATAAAGAATTTAAGTAATATAGAAATGGCGGTGGTGAACTAAATGAGATTTTATGAAAAGTTATTATTATCAGATGCAATAAAAGAATCAAAAGAAACCGTCATAGAAAAGATAGAAACAGGAAAACTCTTGTTTCATACATACATTATAGCTGTTCCGATTGGGTGTACGGATAGCCAACTAGAAATCTTTCATGTGGAATTTAATAATCAATTGATATTCAAAAACCAAGATTATTTAATTGTTGGAATTTCGGTAGGTTACCAAGAGGCTATTGACATGGTAGTGGAAATAACACATCATATTTACAAAGAAACAAGTGATGCACAGATAAAGAAATATTACATAAGCAAGTTATAAATAAGTTGTAAATAAGAGGTGAAGAACTTATGATAGCGATAGCATTAGGAATTTTACAAGTATTAGGAATCGTATTACTAGCCATACTAGGAATAGTAATATTACTAGTAGTCATAATTTTATTTGCACCCATTTCGTATAGGATAACAGGAGAGGGAAAGAGCCAGATAGAATCTATCACTGCAAATGGTAAAGCAAGGTGGTTGTTTGGTATTCTGCGAATTGCGGTGAAGTATACACAAATGAAAATAGACTGGGATGCTTATTTTCTTTGGGTTCAACTGAATCCAGAAAAAAGATTACTAAAAAAGAAACAGAAGATAAAAAAGAAACGGAAAATCAAAACTGAACCGACGCAAAGCAAGGATGAGACTATTGAAGCGCGCTGTATAGAATCAAAGGAAGATAACAAGGAAAAAATAACCAAGGAAAAAATAAAAAAAGATAAAACCCAAAAGGATAAAACCCAAAAGAAAAAAAGAAAGAAAATAAATTTAAAACACAAAATCCATCAGATTTGTGATACTATTAAAATGCTTATAGAAAAAAAGGATAAAGTAGTAGCTTTTTATTATGTGGACGAACATCAATATACGATTGAAAAGTGTAAGAGACTACTCCGCTATTTGTTTTTGAAAATTCGACCAAAATTATTTGCTGTTTGTGCACGTCTCGGATTTGAGGATCCGTCAATTACAGGTAAAGTATTAGCGGTACTAGGGGTTTTATACCCATTATATGCAGAGCATATGCAAGTAATACCTGATTTTGAGCAAGTTGTGTATGAGGGCGAGATTGAAGTGAAGGGCAAGATAAGAATCTATCCTTTCGTAGTGGTAGCTATGAAGTTGTTTATGGACAAAAAAGTAAAAGAAACATATTCACATATCAAATCATTTGAATTATAGGAGGAATGTAATTATGGCAGATAATAATTTTAAGGGAACAGTAGAGTCTTTATTCCAAGGAATGAACAGTGTTATTTCATCAAAAACAGTGGTTGGTGAAGCTATTCATATTGGAGATACGATTATCCTTCCGCTTGTAGATGTTTCGTTTGGAATCGGAGCAGGTTCATTTGTTGGAAGCAAGAATGACGATAGCAAAGAACAAGCCGGAGGTGGATTAGGTGGAAAGATGACTCCTAGTGCAGTGTTAGTGATTCAAAATGGAACGACTAGACTTGTAAATATTAAAAATCAAGATACGATTACTAAGATTTTGGATATGGTACCAGATTTTGTAGATAAAGTAACTGGGAAAGCAGAGAAGAAAGTAACAGAAGAAGAATTGAATGAAATTCTAGATGAAGAATAATATCGAGCATAGTTGCATAGAGTATAACCAATAGGTAAGTGCGAGGGCAAGTATATGAAGAGAATAATAGGGTTTGCGTCATTTTTTATTGCTACAGGGATGGTGATAGCATTGATGATACCCAATGAATTTGTTTCTCTAATCATTATGCTTGCTTTTTTATGCGTAAGCTATAATTTATTTTGTTGTAAATAAAAAGCACACCCATAAGGTGTGCTTTAAACTCATTCAAATTAAGCTCTTTCAACTCTACCAGATCTTAAACAAGAAGTACATACGTACATCTTTTTACTTCCACTTTCAACTTTAACTCTAACTGATTTAACATTAGATTTCCACATCTTTGGTGTTTTTCTATGAGAGTGACTTACACTGTTTCCGAAGTGAGCACCTTTTTCACAAATAGCACATTTAGCCATAACTGCACCTCCTAACGCTCTTAATAGTCTACGTATAGACTCACAACACAGATAATAATAACAGAAGTCGACACCTAATGCAAGCGAATCTTGAAAAAATAAGATAATATTTAACAAAAAATAACGTACTGTTGTAATAACTGTTAAAAAAGAGTATAATACATATGATTCAATTGAGCAAGAGTTATTTTTATTGTGGAAAGCAGTAATTGGCAAAGAATTTACTATTAATATAGAATTGGAGGTAACTTATATGAAAGGTAGCTTTAGAACTGATTTAGGAATTGTTACAATTAATCCTGACGTAATAGCAAAATATGCAGGTACCGTTGCGGTTGAGTGTTTTGGAATCGTTGGTATGGGTGCTGTGAATATGAAAGATGGACTAGTTCATTTACTTAAAAAAGAAAGTTTGGCGCATGGTATCTCTGTTAAAATTTCAGAGGATAATTTGTTGACATTAGATTTTCATGTGATTGTTGTGTACGGTGTAAGCATCAATGCAGTGACAGAGAATTTATTAAGTAATGTACGATATAAAGTAGAAGAATTTACAGGTATGAAGATTGACAAGATTAATATCTATGTTGAAGGTGTAAGAGTAATTGATTAAGGAGGAACTTTCAGTGGCAACAAAATTGATAAATGCTGAATTATTAAAAAAAATGTTTCTTGCAGGAGCTGCAAGTATAGAGGCACAGAAAGAGTATATTAATGAATTAAATGTATTCCCTGTACCAGATGGTGACACAGGAACGAATATGTCACTTACGATTATGGCGGCTGCCAAAGAAGTTTCTAGTGTTGAAACAGTGTCTATGGAGACGTTAGCAAAAGCAATTTCATCGGGTTCCTTGCGTGGAGCAAGAGGAAATTCAGGGGTAATTCTATCTCAATTATTCCGTGGGTTTACAAAGGCGATTAAACACGAAGAAGTTGTCGACGTAGCGACACTTGCAAGTGCATGTGAAAAAGCAGCAGAAACAGCATATAAAGCAGTTATGAAACCAAAAGAAGGTACGATTCTTACTGTGGCTAGAGGAATTGCTGAAAAGGCAATTGAGATGGCAGAAGAAACAGATGACTTAGAAATCTTCTTACCAGAGGTGATTGCATACGCAGAAGAAGTATTAGCGAAGACTCCAGATATGCTTCCTGTATTGAAAGAAGCAGGAGTGGTAGATTCAGGTGGGCAAGGACTATTAGAAGTAATTAAAGGTGCATACGATGCGTTTTTGGGAAAAGAAATTGATTATTCTGCAATCGAATCCAAAGGAGAGCGAGTTGTAATCAATACAGCTACAAGTGGTGCATCAGAGCACATTGAGTTTGGATATTGTACAGAATTTATTATTATGGTAGAAAAAGAGTTTACAGAAAAGGATGAAGATAAGATGAAAGCGTATTTATCTTCTATCGGGGATTCTATTGTGTGTGTAGCAGATGATGATATTGTTAAGATTCATGTACACACAAATGATCCAGGGCTTGCAATTCAACGAGCACTTACATATGGTCAATTAACACGTATGAAAATTGATAATATGAGAGAAGAGCACGAAGAACAAATCCGTAAAGAAGCAGAGAAAGCGCAGGCTGAAAAGAAAGCAGCAGAACCACGCAAAGAGATGGGATTCATCGCGGTATCGATTGGTTCGGGAATGAATGAAATATTTGGAGAGCTTGGAGTAGATTACATTATCGAAGGTGGTCAAACTATGAATCCGAGTACAGAAGATATGTTAAATGCGATCGATCAAGTGAATGCAGAGACTGTCTTTATATTACCGAATAATAAAAATATTATATTGGCTGCAAATCAAGCGCAAGCATTGACAAAAGATAAGAATATTATCGTAATACCTACAAAGACAGTGCCACAAGGAATTACAGCGATTATCAATTATGCGGCAGATCATACACCAGAAGAAAACGAAGCAAATATGACTAGAGAAATTGCTTGCATTCAGACAGGTCAAGTAACATATGCTGTACGTGATACCAAAATCGATGATAAAGAAATCTGTGAAGGTGATATCATGGGAATCGGTGATAAGGGCATTCTAGCGGTAGGAAAAGGAATTAATGAGACAGCATTAGAACTTTTAGAAAATTTGGTAGATGAGGATTCAGAATTCATCAGTATTTACTACGGAGAAGATGTGACGGAAGAAGAAGCGGAAGCATTTGCTGCATTAGTAGAAGGACAATTCGAAGACGTTGAAATCGATGTGCATTCTGGCGGACAACCTATTTACTACTACGTGATGTCGGTTGAATAAACGTAAATAAGAAAATATATAATATGAAATATATAAAGTGTGTGGCTTGCCATGCACTTTATTCTATAGTTAGGTATAAATGAAATGTAAGCTAGGCGAAGATGAGGAGTTTTATAAAATGGAAGGAAGACTAGATACGACTGTAGGAAAAATAAAAGGTGTGGGGCCAAAATCTGAAGCATTGCTTAATAAATTAGGAATTTATTCTATTCAGAATCTTATAGATTATTATCCAAGGGGATATGATTTGTATGAAAACCCAGTGCAGGTTGAAAATCTTGAAGAATCCCATATTATGGCAGTACGAGGACAGATAACCGGAAATGTTTCTACAGTGAGTGGCCGTAGAATGTCTGTGACAAGCGTAATACTAAAAGACGATACAGGGATTCTGAAATTAATATGGTTTCGTGCGCCTTATATCAAGAACATGCTCCGAAATGGACAGCGTATCATCGTGAGGGGAAAGGTATTATATAAGAATAACCAACCCTATATGGAACATCCAGAGATATTTATGGAAGAATCAATCTATAATAATAAAATAGGAACATTGCAACCGATTTATGCTGTGACAAAGGGTATTTCGTGCAATTTTATCACAAAAGCAGTGTTGATTGCACTCAATGATTATGCGGAAGAGGTTAAAGATATATTTGATGAAAAAATCCGAAACCGATATCAGATTTGCGATAGCATTACTGCATTGCGTGGCATTCATTTCCCAGAAAATCAAGAACAATTTATCGAGTCAAGAACACGATTAGTATTTGAAGAATTTGTTACTTTTATTGTAGGACTGCGTGCAATGAAAGAAGAACAAGTAGAAGAGGTAAATGAATTTTGCATGGAAAACCGTTCGCAGATAGATCAGTTTATTCACACATTGCCCTATGAATTGACTAGTGCGCAGAAAAAAGTTTGGGAAGAAATCTATAAAGATGTGAAGAATCCAAGTAAAAACATGTCACGATTGATTCAAGGTGATGTAGGATCGGGAAAGACGATTGTTGCACTATTCGCATTGATGCTAGCCGCACACCATGGATTTCAGGGGGCGATGATGGCACCGACAGAAGTGCTTGCAAAGCAACATTACCGCACTATCAGCGCATTATTCGCACAATACCACATACCATTTCGAGTAGAATTATTGACAGGGTCCATGACTGCGAAAGAAAAACGGCAAGCGTACGAACGAATAGAAAATGGAACGGTGCAAGTGATAGTGGGAACACATGCACTAATCCAAGCAAAAGTAAAATATAAAAATCTTGCCGTGGTGATTACTGACGAACAACATAGGTTTGGAGTGAAACAAAGAGAAGCGCTAGCAAGTAAGGGTGCTAAACCACATGTGCTTGTTATGAGTGCTACGCCGATTCCGCGAACTTTGGCGATTATTCTTTATGGGGATTTGGACATTTCAGTAATAGACGAACTTCCTGCAAATCGATTGCCAATTAAAAATTGTGTAGTTGGTACAGACTATCAACCAACAGCTTATCAGTTTATGAAGAAACAAATTGAGGAGGGAAGACAGTGTTATGTCATCTGTCCAATGGTAGAAGAAAGCGAGCGCCTAGATGGAGAAAATGTAATTGATTATTCGAAGCATTTGCAAGAAATTATGGGAGAAAATATCGTAGTAGAATATCTACATGGCAAGATGAAGCAGGTACAAAAAGATGCGGTTATGGAGCGATATTATCAAAAGCAGATTCATATTTTGGTGTCGACTACTGTAATCGAAGTAGGAATTAATGTGCCGAATGCGTCTGTTATGCTCATTGAAAATGCTGAACGCTTCGGATTGTCTGGGTTACATCAGTTACGAGGAAGAGTCGGGAGAGGAGAGCATCAGTCATACTGTATTTTTATGACGGCTACTAAAAGTAAAGAAACAAAAGAGCGATTAGCGATACTAGGAAAGTCAAATGACGGATTCTATGTAGCGAATGAAGATCTCAAACTAAGAGGTCCAGGAGATTTGTTTGGAATTAGGCAGAGTGGAGTGATGAATTTTAAATTGGCGGACGTAATTCAAGATGCGAAAGTATTACAAAAAGCAAGTGAAGCAGCACAAGAATTATCACAAGAAGAAGTGGGA
Organism: Eubacteriales bacterium; assembly: GCA_044425815.1. GTDB lineage: Bacteria > Bacillota > Clostridia > Lachnospirales > Lachnospiraceae > CAUPWF01. Next base: position 9,116 of record JAWXVA010000003.1, on the reverse strand, counting down.
AGAATCCTAGCAAAAGGAAATGGAAATGCAGGGGTTGTTTTGTAAAATGATAGAATATTAGGAAATAGAAAGAGGCTGTCGTGCTTAAGCGACAACCCTTTCTATTTTATCTTTGAATTATTTCATTATTTACCAGCCATTTGACGTTCTTGAGCTTCGATCATTTTCTTAACCATATAACCACCAACTGAACCGTTTTGTTTCGAAGTTAAGTCTCCGTTGTATCCTTCTTTTAAAGGTACTCCAAGTTCACTTGCTACTTCGTATTTGAATTTGTCTAATGCTGCTTTCGCTTCTGGTACTGCTTTACCTGTTGTTGATGTTGAATTTGTCATAATTAATTTCCTCCTTTTTTGTAACTTTTTGTTACACCCATATTATATGGATTATGAGAGAAAATACACTAGAAGGTTTTTCATGAAATGACATTTTTTTCTAATATAATTTCTTCATTATATTTACACAATGGAAATCGAATGATATTATAACGATAGAATATTAAGAAAGTGTAGCGAGGTGAGTGGCAGATGATGGCGAGTGAACGGAAACATTTGATTGTAAATGAATTGAAAAGCACGACAAACCCTGTTAGTGCTACACAGTTAGCTCGTAAGCTAGGTGTAAGTAGACAAGTTATTGTGGGGGATGTAGCTATTTTGAGAGCGAGTGGAGAAGAGATTATAGCTACACCGAGAGGTTATTTGCTTCAAAAACAACAAGAATCACATTATTCTATTGCGTGTCGCCATACATCAGAACAGATGCTTGATGAATTGTACACGATTGTGGATAATGGCTGTTCAGTACTTGATGTAATTGTAGAACATCAAGTATATGGACAATTGGTAGGTAAGTTACACATATGTAGTAGAAAAGATGCAGATGCTTTCGTGGAGAATCTTCATGCAAGTAATCAAGAACCACTTTCGAGCCTAACTGAGCGGATTCATCTTCATACCCTCGGTTGTCCAAGTGCGGAGCATTATGAAATGTTAAAAGAAGATTTATTGCACAAAGGATATCTGATTCAAGAAACATAGTTTGTGAAATGAAGATAGAAACCTTTAAAAATGAATATAAAAATAAAAAGTTGAGAGTGAAATATGAGAGTCATAGCAGGAAGTGCAAAGCGAATACAATTAAAGACGGTTGAGGGAATGGATACGAGACCGACCACAGACCGCATCAAAGAGACATTATTTAATATGTTACAATATGATTTATATGATGCCGTGTTTCTAGATTTATTTAGTGGAAGTGGCGCCATCGGAATCGAAGCCTTAAGTAGAGGTGTGAAGAAATCGATCATGGTAGAACAGAATCCCAAGGCAGTACAATGCATTCGGGAGAATCTACGTGCTACCAAATTAGAGGCAGGTGCACAAGTGATGCAATGTGATGTGATGAGTGCATTACATCGGTTAGAGCAAGGAGAAGTGGTTGATTATATCTTTATGGATCCACCATATAATCAATTATTAGAGAAACAAGTATTGACTTATTTAGCAAAGTCGGAAGTGATACATGGGGATACGATTCTCATCGTTGAGGCGTCCAAAGAGACAACATTTGCGTATGTAGATGAATTAGGGTATGAAGTGATAAAAGAAAAGGTCTATAAGACGAATCAGCATATATTCCTTAAAAAAATGGATTGTAAAATAAAGATAAAGTAGAGGTTTGGTGTGATGCTAAGAGGGATTTATCCGGGAAGTTTTGATCCAGTGACATTTGGACACATGGATATTATTAAGCGTTCATCTAAGTTGGTAGATGAATTAATTGTAGGAGTATTGTATAATAAAGCAAAAACTCCGTTGTTTTCTGTGGAGGAACGTGTTAAAATGTTAGAAACAGTGACAAAAGATATGAATAATGTTAAAATTATTCCCTTTGAAGGATTGTTAGTTGATTTTGCGAAAGAGATAGATGCAAGGATGATTATCAGAGGACTTAGGGCTGTTACCGACTTTGAATATGAATTACAGATGGCACAGACGAATCATAAGTTAGTGAATGAGATTGAGACAGTATTTCTAACCACTAGTCTTGAATATTCATATTTAAGTTCGACTATTGCGAAAGAAGTAGCTGGATTTGGCGGTAATATTAGTGAATTTATACCCGTGCCACTTGTGGAAGTAGTTGAACAGAAGATTAGAGACAAAGCGAAAGAAGAGAGGTAGAGTATGAGTAGTCGTATTGAACAAATTATTGAAGAAATTGAGGATTACATTGATAGTTGTAAATTTCAACCTTTGTCACAGACTAAGATTATTGTGAACAAGGATCAGATGGATGAGTTGTTACGAGAACTTCGCATGAAAACTCCAGATGAGATAAAGAGATACCAGAAAATTATAGCTAATAGAGATGCGATTTTGGCTGACGCGCAAAGTAAAGCGGATACATTGCTTGAAGAGACAGAGATTCATACGAATGAACTAATCAGTGAGCATGAGATTATGCAACAAGCGTATGCACAAGCAAATGAAATCGTGATGGCTGCGACAGAACAAGCACAGACGATCTTAGATAGTGCTACAGCAGATGCAAATTCGATTCGTTTAGGCGCTATGCATTATACAAATGATATTATGGCAAATGCAGAGAATATCATTGCACACACATTAGATAGTTATACGACGAAGTACGATGGACTAGTAGGATCGCTGCAAGAATGCTACGATATCGTGAGACGCAATCGTGCAGAACTTGACATCCCTGATGGAAGTAACGGAAGAATGCAAGCGAGTATTCCTAGTGCAGAAGATGATTTTTATGAATAATTGTGAATAAGAGTACACCGATAATAACTGCTATGATGGCAGTTATTATTTTTTGGAAAAAATAATGAGAAATCTTTAGCTCTTGAGAGTCCAATACACACTGGGTTTGGCCGACTGCGCATAATCCACCAAAAGATACGAGAAATAGCATAGATGAATATTGTAGCAGTTCTGGATTCAAAGAACGATAGATATTTAAACCATTTGTGATTTCGAGTAAAGGTATTAGATACCGTAAAGAAGGCATGTAGCGACTAGTTAATGTGGTGGAAAGACAAATGAAGATAGAAAATAGCATGACATATCCGCCGATTTTTAGAATGAGGGAGATACTGTCCATGATAATATCATCTAATACTTTATAGGAAAATCGTGAGTTTGATTTGGGTGGGAGATTTTGGGGCTCATATGCGAGATACGACTTGGAATCTATCTTGTAGATACGTCTTGTAAAAAAACTTACTAAAATAGGAGCAGAGTATAAGGCGAGAAAAGTAGGAAACAGAAGGCTTGTATCTTCTAGGATTTGATAGATAAAATAACTAATAATAAACATAGGGCTTGTATTATTGCAAAATGAAAGTAGATATTTTGCTTCTTGTTCAGAAATGGTATCTTGCATACGAAGATCGTTAATGACCTTTGCACCCATGGGATATCCGCACAAAAATCCGATGATTACAGCTAGTGTGCCACCTTGGGTTGTATGAAAAAATTTGCCAATTGTAGAACCTGTGAATTTGTATATTGTTTGATAGGCTTTTGTTTTTATTAATAGGGTACTAACTATGATGAAAGGCAAAAGAGTAGGTAAAAGCACTTGATACCATAATAGTAATCCAGCAGTAGCGCCATTTAGTGTCTCCATTGGAAAAATGAGCAGTAAGAAAAATAAAAATAATACAAAGATATGTAAGAGGAATGTTTTCATAATAAACTCGCACATGCATTTTATATAGCATATGTTTTGATTAATATTTTAGAATTTATATACATAAATTAAGAAAAAATGATAAAAGGTAAAGTATGAGTAAGAAATACTATTTTATAGATTTATGTATTCTAGGAATATTAATTGTTCTTGCAACAAATCATCTGTTTAAAATGGGTGCGCTAAATAAAGTGAATGCATCATTTGTGGTAAGCGATGCGTTTCGTGCCCAACAGTTCGACGAAGGGTTTTTAAATGAAGTTTCAGAGGATTATATCAATGGTTCTAATGAAATATTGAGTCGAGAAGTGGCTTATTATCTCTTGGAGGATGCTACAGAGAGGCATGTGGATTGGGATGATAGTGAAAATTGGGATTTCTATCTCGCCTATTGCGAAGCTATATGGAAGGATGTTCAATATTTTCCAGTAGTAGAGTCTTCTACGAATTCTAATTATACATTTAGCTATGTGGATACGTGAGGTGCAGAACGCTCTTATGGCGGAGACAGACGACATGAAGGGTGTGATATAATTCCAAAGGTCGATGAGGCAGGACTTTATCCAGTTGTTAGTATGACATCCGGTGTAGTTACGAATCTAGGGTGGTTAGAGCAAGGTGGATATAGAATAGGAATTACAAGCCCTAGTGGTGGTTATTTTTATTATGCTCACTTAGACTCGTATATCAATATTTCGGAAGGAGATACTGTCTATGCTGGACAATTGCTAGGATATATGGGAGATTCTGGATATGGGGAAGAAGGGACGACGGGAATGTTCATTACCCATCTTCACGTAGGAATCTATATAGAGGTGGATGGAGTGGAAATTAGTGTAAATCCTTACTGGATATTACGATTTCTTGACGTACATAAATTGAAGTACGCCTTCTAATGTGATATAATAATTTGATATGTCTAAAAAGGAGGAAAATCCATGCAATTACCAGAATCTTTTCGCAATGATATGAAAGTATTATTAGGAGACGAATACGATTCCTATCTCGATAGTTATCAAGACCCTAGATGGTATGGGTTGCGAGTAAATACCATGAAGATAAGTGTGGAAGAATTTTTGCGCATATCACCATTTGAATTAAAACAGATTCCTTGGATTGAAAATGGATTTTATTATGATGGCGAAATAGATAAACCAGGGAAACATCCTTACTATTTTGCTGGATTATATTATTTACAAGAGCCCAGTGCTATGACACCTGCTAATCGTCTTCCGATAGAGGCAGGAGATATGGTACTTGATTTATGTGCAGCACCAGGTGGGAAGACTACAGAACTTGGCGGGAAATTACAAGGATCTGGGTTACTAATTGCTAATGATATTAGCAATTCACGTGCTAGAATATTACTTAAAAACATGGAAATTTGCGGACTGGGAAATATCTGCGTTATGAGCGAAAATCCAGAGAAAATGGTGAAAAATTTCGCGGGTTTTTTTGATAAAATCTTAGTGGATGCTCCCTGTTCAGGGGAAGGGATGTTCCGTAAAGATGAAAAGATGGTGAAAAGCTGGGAGAAAGATGGACCAGAAGTTTACAGTGCGATTCAGAAAAAGTTGGTTTTAGAGGCAGCACAGATGCTCAAACCAGGTGGACAGATACTATTTTCTACCTGTACATTCAATGAAGAGGAGAATGAGGGGACTGTGGAGTATCTGTTGGAACAATTCCCGGAATTTGAATTGGTAGAGATGCAAGGGTACGAAGGATTTCGCACAGGTTTCCGTGGACTAGAAAACTGTGTGCGCATTTGGCCACATCATATGCATGGAGAAGGTCATTTTTTAGCTCTATTACATAAGCGGCCTATGGATAAAGATACGGATATCAGTGCTCCATCTACACAAAAAGAGAAAAAAACGAAAATTCCAACAGAAGTGTTAGAGTTTTTTTGGAATATAACATGGGATTTTTCAGAAGAACAAATCAAAATAATCGGAGAAAAGATATATTATTTGCCACATCCAATGCCTAAGTTAGATAAATTAAGAATTTTACGAAATGGTGTCTTAATCGGAGAATGTAAAAAGAATAGATTTGAGCCAAGTCAAGCACTTGCGATGTATTTGAAAAAAGATGAGTATAAAAAAATTATTACATTTGCAAAAGAAGATATTCGAGTTATAAAATACCTAAAAGGAGAAACGATTGATGTGGAAGATCTCCTTACTAATAAAAACAAAGGGTGGTATCTAGTCTGTGTAGATGGGTATCCATTGGGATTTGCAAAAGCAGCCAATCAAATGCTCAAAAACAAATATGCAACAGGATGGAGAATGCAATCATAATGATTCGTTTAGATAAATATTTAGCAGATATGGAAGTTGGAACGCGAAGTGAAGTGAAGAAATATATACGGAAAGGTTCTATTACTGTTAATGGGGAACCAAATAAAAGCCCTGAGTATAAAGTGCAAGACCAAGATATTGTTACATATTTGGGGAAGCAAATCAATTACCAAAAGTACGTATATTATATGTTAAACAAACCAGCTGGTGTAGTGTCTGCAACAGAAGATAGAAAAGAGATTACAGTGCTAGATTTATTGACCGATGTACAGACGAAAGATGTGTTTCCAGTAGGTAGGCTAGATAAAGATACAGAGGGTCTCTTGTTACTTACAAATAATGGAAGTGTAGCACACGAATTATTGTCACCAAAAAAACACGTAAATAAAGTATACTATGCAAGAATTCACGGACAAGTCACAGCTGAGGATGTAGAAAAATTCCGAGCAGGTTTGGAAATTGGTGAAAAAAATCTGACATTACCAGCGGAATTAGAAATTCTACAATCTGGAGTAGAGTCAGAAGTGCATATAACCATACGAGAAGGAAAATTCCATCAAATCAAGAGAATGTTCGAAGCAGTAGAAAAAGAAGTGGTATATTTGAAACGCTTGCAGATGGGAACATTAGTCCTTGATGAATCATTGGAACTAGGCGCATTCCGAATTCTCACAGACGTGGAGGTGAATGCACTATGCTAGGAGAGAAAAAAGCAGTGATATTTGACTTAGATGGAACACTGATTGATTCCATGTGGGTGTGGAGTACTGTTGATGAAATATATATGGAAAAATACAAGATAGTAAAACCAGATGATTTCCACGAAGTTATGGAAGGAATAAGTTATACAGAAGTAGCACAATATTTCCAGGATGAATTCAATCTCTCATTGACAGTAGAAGAAATTAAGCAAGAGTGGTTAGATATGACAATAGAGATGTATCGAAATGAAGTGCAGTTAAAAGAGGGCGTACAGGAATTTTTAGCGTCGCTACGTCAGCAAGGAATTCGATTAGGAATTGCTACTAGTAGTACGCGAGAGCTTGTGGAAGCGGTATTAGAAGGTCGAGGTGTTCGACATTACTTTGATGCGATTTGCACTTCGTGTGAAGTAAATACTGGAAAACCTGCTCCTGATGTGTATTTGCGAGTGGCGGAAATGCTTGCGGTTTCACCGGCAGAATGTTTGGTATTTGAAGATGTTCCTAAAGGTGTTATGGCTGGGAAAAATGCTGGCATGCAAGTGACTGCCGTGGAAGATGAGGGGAATCTATCACAACGTCAACAACTGCGAAAATTAGCAGATTATTATATTAGTACATATAGAGATGTACTAAAGAATACATATGAGGTATTGTAAATGAATTATGGTTTTTTACCAATTAACAAAGAAGAAATGATAGAGAGAGGTTGGGAGCAAGTAGATTTTGTATATGTATCAGGTGATGCATATGTAGACCACCCGTCATTTGGCCATGCGATTATTACAAGAATTTTAGAAGCGCACGGTTATAAAGTAGGGATGATTGCTCAACCTGATTGGAAGAACAAAGAAAGTATCACCATTTTTGGAGAACCAAGATTAGGATTTCTAGTTTCAGGAGGAAATATGGATTCTATGGTGAATCACTATTCAGTATCTAAAAAGTTACGAAAAAGTGATTCTTATACACCTGGAGGTGTCATGGGGAAACGCCCAGATTATGCCAGTGTTGTCTATAGTAACTTGATTCGTCAAACGTATAAGCACACGCCAATTATTTTAGGTGGTATCGAAGCAAGTCTTCGTCGCCTTGCTCACTATGATTATTGGTCTAATAAATTAAAACGCTCGATTTTATTAGATTCTGGTGCAGATATTGTATCGTATGGTATGGGAGAACGTTCCATCGTAGCAATAGCAGAAGCATTAGATAGCGGGATTGAAGTGAAGGACATTACATTCGTTGAGGGTACTGTCTTTAAAACAACTTCATTGGAGTCTGTCTATGATGCAAAAGTGCTGCAAAGTTTTGAAGAAATGAAAGCGGATAAATTACAATATGCAAAAAGTTTCTTTGTTCAATATAATAATACAGATCCTATTACTGCTTCCCGTTTAGTAGAACCATATTCTGAACGCCTCTATGTAGTACAGAATCCACAGTCTCCCCCTTTGACACAGCAAGAGATGGATCGTGTTTATAGTTATAATTATATGAGGACGTATCATCCTAGTTATGAAGCGGCTGGAGGCATACCTGCTATCGAAGAAGTGAAATATAGCTTAATTAGTAACCGAGGTTGTTTTGGCGGATGCAGCTTCTGCGCACTGACATTCCATCAAGGACGCATCATTCAAACGAGAAGTCATGATTCGCTAATAAATGAAGCAAATCAGTTTATATGGGAGCAAGATTTCAAGGGATATATCCATGATGTTGGTGGCCCGACAGCGAATTTTCGCCATCCATCTTGTGAGAAACAATTAAAGCATGGTGTCTGTAAAGCGAAACAATGTCTCTTTCCAGAACCTTGCAAAAATCTAAATACAGACCATAAGGATTACATAAAGTTATTACGTAAACTAAGAGAACTTCCGAATGTAAAAAAAGTCTTTATTCGTTCTGGAATACGATTCGATTATCTTATGGCAGATCCAGACGATACGTTTTTTTGGGAACTATGCGAGCACCATGTAAGTGGTCAGCTAAAAGTAGCACCTGAGCATGTAGATAATACTGTATTGAAGATGTTAGGAAAACCAAACAATGAAGTCTATGAACGTTTTCTAGAAAAATTCAAACGTATCAATGAAACATTAGGAAAGAAACAATTTGTTGTGCCATATTTGATGTCGTCACATCCAGGATCTACGATGAAAGAAGCGATTACGCTTGCAGAGTATTTACAGAAACTAGGATATATGCCAGAACAAGTACAAGATTTCTATCCGACTCCATCGACGATATCGACTTGTATGTATTACACGGGTGTAGATCCAAGAACGATGAAGCCAGTTTATGTACCTACTAATCCGCACGAAAAAGCGATGCAACGAGCACTCATTCAATATCGAAATCCGAAGAATTATGATTTGGTTCTTGAGGC